>JAFECZ010000151.1 GCA_018241905.1 Pseudomonadota bacterium | reverse complement strand
AATTCGCGCGTGCCAGGCATGTCGGAAACGACGGGAATCAGGTGCACACCTGGCGCGATCTCGGTCAACTCCTTTGTCCAGACGAATTTCGCGTCGGGCCAGGGACTGCCGTGCCGGATCGTTTCCGGTGGCTGGCCGTTGTAGTAGCGCATGTAGTTCGGCAGCGTATGACAACGCGGATAGAAAAGACCGGGCAGACAGGAGCCGAACACTCCGTAGGTCTCCTCCGGCGTGTATATCGCTATCGTGGGGTGAGCCTGCAGCAGATGGTTGAGCCCGCTGGTGTGATCACCATGGCGATGCGAAATCACAGCAAGGTCGAGCGCTCGAAGGTCGATGCCGAGTGCATCGACGTTGTGTGCGAAGACTCGCGCGTTGTTGCCGGTGTCGAACAGGATCCGCAGCGCGCCGAATTCAATCAACGCGGCGAATCCCCAATCCTGGCGCAGCGAAGAAGGCTTCCCGAAGGAGTCGTTCAGGATGGTGATGTAACCGGGCTTCGACGCATCCAGTGCCATGCCGCTCTCCTGATGTCTGTCCGCCATCGGGCGTCCTGCGATGCCCGACATGATCAATCCGCGGGACGCGCCGCGCAAGATGATGCGTGGGAATCTTCGCCTGTTCGAGCGCAAGTTCGCGGTCGCTCTGCGGCACTTCGAGGATCTTCCGCCACCGCCGAGCGGCCCGGCGGTTTACGCCCGTCCTCGGACCATGTCGAGCAGGCGACCCAGGATGCGCTCGCCATCGGCCCGCAGGCCGTTGTGGGCGTACTCGTTGGTAACCCAGGCCCGCAGCCCACGAACGCCACGGGCCGTCTCCTCGGCAAATGATCGCTCCACGTAGACATCGTCGACGTACACGGTCGCTGCCACTGGGACCTCGTTGCGGGCGAGTCGGTCGGCGTCGTACAGGCGCGGCCAAGGATGCTCGGCCAGAAGTTGCGCCACCTCGCGGTGCGAGCGCAAGTCAGAGTAGTCGTCCCACATCCAAGGAAAGACGTGCTCTGCACCGAGGAGATCGCCGGTCATCGCGTCCTCGGGCGCGAGCCGGTGTGCTGACCAGCGGGTGGCCCCCCCGTCGGCGTACGAGGACTCATGCAGCGTCGCGTAGATCGGATTGCGCTCCCAGGGTGACGCCATCTGCGCGTCGGACATGAATGCCGCCGAGCCGAAGGGCAACTCGAGCAGGTGGTGCAGCCGTTCGAACCCGGCGCTGTCGCCCAGCCACATTCCGGTCTGCCGAAACCGACGCGATGTGAGGCGATCGCCCCCGGGCAAGCGGACATCTTCATCGTCCAGCCGGCGCAGGATCGTGCGCAAACGCTCGAGGTCTCCCGGGTATCGGGCGTGATAGCGCTGGTTCGCTTCGCGCACGCGCCCCCATGTCGCCGCGTAGACCTCGTCGACCGGCCGATTCGTGATCGGCGCGAGGCCGCCGGTGATCAACACCTCGCGCAGGCCCTCGGGCGCCAGCGACAGATACGTGAGCGAGGTGAATCCCCCGAAGCTCTGGCCAAGCAGACTCCAGCGCTCGGCGCCGAGTTCAGCTCGGATCAGTTCGAGGTCGCGCACGATCGAGTCGGCGCGGAAATGCGTGAGGTACTCGGCCTGGTCGGCAGGCGCTGCCCCGGGGATGACTGGCCCGACGGGCGTGGAGCGCCCCGTGCCCCGCTGGTCAAGCAGCAGGACGCGGAAGTCGGCAACGGCACGCGCCATCCACCCCGAGGGCGGGCTCGTCGGGCGAGCCGCCTCGAAGCCCGGGCCGCCCTGCAGGAACACGAGATAGGGGCGGTCAAGGCCGTCTGGGGCAGCAAGCTCGCGCGTGAACACGCTGATCGTGCCACGCGACGGCTCGCCGTGAACCAAGGGAACCGAGTGCTCGCGCTCGGTCAAGACTGCTCCGGGCATGCGGTAGGTCGTGCTCATGGCCCGCATTAGAACCCGAACAAACCTATCGCTTGACGAAGTCTTCCGCAGGTTTGCTGCTCGGATTGGCCCAGGCTGACTTGGTGGCATCCGAGAGCGGCAGATCCAGCGCGACGTTGGTGGGCGGCACCGGCTGCACCATCCACTTGTCATACAGCTTGGCCAGCGAGCCGTCCTTCATTTGACGAGCGATGCTTTCGTTCACCGCCTTCCCAAACGCCGTATCGTCTTTGCGCATCATGCAGGCAATGGGCTCGACCGACAGTTCGGGCCCGACAATGGCAAAGTCCTTGGGATTCTTGGCCGTCGAAATATTCTTGGCCAGGATGGAAGCGTCCATCACGAATGCGTCGGCACGACCCGATTCAAGCAGCAGGAAGCTGTCCGAGTGGTCCTTTCCCATGGACTCCTTGAAGTCGATGCCTTGGGCGCGCTCGTTCTTTCGCAGAATCTGAACCGAGGTCGTGCCGGTGGTGGTAGCGACCGTCTTGCCGGCCAGGTCCTTCAGGTCCTTGATACCGGAGTTGGCCCTGACGGCAATTCGCACCACCTCCATGTAGGTGTTGTAGGCGAAGTCGACATCTTTCGCCCGGGCGGCGTTGTTGGTGGTCGAGCCGCACTCCAGGTCCACCGTGCCGTTCTGCACCAGCGGAATGCGGTTCTGCGAGGTCACCAGCACGTAGTTGATGTTCAGCTTCTTGCCCACCTGCTTGCTCAGGTCATCGACGATACGCTCGGCCATTTCGGTGTGGAAGCCCACGTACTTGCCATTTCCCAGGGTGTACGAGAGCGCCGAGGAATCTCGAACGCCCAGGGCGATGCTGCCGCTGGCCTTGATCTTGGCAAGTGTGTCGTTTGCCTGGGCAAAGGCACTGCCCATGGCGAGCGCGCCGATGGCGAGCGCGACCAGTTTCTTCTTCATGACTTCTTTTTTCCTTCTTGAATGATTTGCGGGAGCCGAATCGATGCGGAGTCTCGCGACCCCGCATCGAAGCAAGGCGTCAAAGCGCCCCGTCGCCCAGGACAATGCCTTCTCGCCGCGGATCGACCCCACCCTGCAGGACCCACTTGCCATCCTTCTGGACACGCATGATGGTTGAGATTCCGCTCGACTGAGCAGAGGTCGACACCGTGTGGTTCATTGCGCGCAGGCCCGAGACAAGCGCCGATGTGTCGAGCGCGGTGTTGGCTCCGTCCACACTGGTCGTTGCGCTGTTGCTGGCGCCAAAATCCACGAGCGACGTGGCCTGTTGTGCATCGAGGTTCCAGTCCAGCACGCCGACCACCGTCTTGAGCACGTACTGAATGATGGTTCCGCCGCCTGGGGAACCCGTGGCAAGCATGAAGTCGCCGGGCTCCGTTCCACGGAATACCAGCGTAGGTGCCATCGTGCTGCGCGGACGCTTGCCTGGAGCCACACGGTTGGCAACCGGCTTGCCCGAGGAGTCCACGGGATTGGCCGAGAAGTCCGTGAGCTGGTTGGTCAGCAAGAAGCCGTTGGTCATGTGAAAGGAACCCATGCTCGACTCGACCGTCGAGGTGATCGTGGCCACATTTCCGTAGGCATCGGCAATCGTGAACTGGGTCGTGCCGTGCTCCACCGTCGTATCGATGCCCAGCGGAACGTCACCAAGGTTCCCCGGCTGAGCCGTGCCCATGCTCTTGGTCTGGTCGATCAGCGCCGCGCGGCCGCTCAGGTAGCCCTTGTCGAGCATGGTCGACAGTCCATTGCCCGGCAGCGGGACGTAGTCCGTGTCTGCAACGTACTTGTCACGATCCGCATACGCCAGGCGTTCAGCCTCGGAAACCAGATGCACGCCCATGACGCTGGGTACGCCGCCTTCGTTCTCCGGATTGAGCGGCGGGAACTGGGAAAGCTGGAAGTTCTCCAGAATGCCAAGAGATTGCGCCACCGCAATCCCCCCCGACGACGGCGGCGCCATCGAGCAGACGTAGTAGGAACGATAGGTGATGCACGCGGGATCGCGCTTGACCGGCTTGTACCTGGCGAGATCCTCCAGCGTGATCAGGCCGGGAGTAATGGGCGTCTTCGCCGCATCGTCGCCAACGCTTTGAGCGACCTTGTCAACAATTGCCTGCGCGATGGGGCCCTTGTGCAACGCGTCAGCGCCCTGTGAGGCCAACGCCTTGAGCGTTTCCGCATAGGGTTGGTTGGTCATGGTCTCGCCGGCAGCACGCGGGGTACCGTCGGCCTTGAAGTACAACGCAACGGCGTTGCCGTCCAAAGCCAAGCTGTTTCGCGAGCCTTGGATGGCGTCACCCATGCGCGATGGAATCACAAAGCCGTTGGTGGCCAGGCCGATGCCTCCATCGAACAACTGGCTCCACTTGAGTTTTCCATGCTCGCTCTGGGCCAGTTCAAGCATCCGCATGACACCGGGCACGCCAATGGATCGGCCGCTTCGACGTGCGCTGGGGACGGGAGCCGGCGAGCTGGCGTTGGTCTGGTCCTGACGCATCAGGTAGTACCCCGTGGCGGCCACCGGCGCTGCCTCGCGTCCGTCGTAGCCCGTAATCTTCTTGGTGGCTGCGTCGTAGTACAGCATGAACGCACTACCTGCCACGGTGCTCGATTGCGGCTCAACCAAACCCAGCACCGCCTGCACGGCGACCGCGGCATCGGCCGCAGTGCCACCAGCCTTCAATACGTCGCAACCTGCCTTGGTAGCCAATGGCGTGTTGGCCACGACCATGTAGCTGCTCGAGTGCTTGGCCTTGTAGCCGAGCCGGTAGCCCGACGAAGGCTCGGGCGCTGCAGGATCCCCGGAAACGCCCGAACCCACGACGACCGACGAGCCGTCGCTTGCAAGCTTGGCACAGCTGTTCGGATTGGTGTCGACGATCAGCTTGCTGCTGTCATCGATCTGTTGTACTTCGCCGCTAGTGTTCTGGCTTTGATTGGCGGCCGTGGCTGGGCGGTCGCCATTGCCGCCGCATCCGAACAAGATGGCTGCAGACGCGATGGGCGTCAGCGCCCACGCGAATTTGCGCATTGCAGGGCTCATTGAGATCAGTCTCCTCAGGTTGTTGGAGTCCATGAGCAATCACGCATGGACCCACCACCCCTGCACGATGCATGCCAAGGAGTTTCGACCACAACCCGAGTGCGTTCGCTCCAAGGCCGCTGCACCGCGAGCGCCCCGGCACGAACGGATTTCCGTTCGCCGATATTCAGTGAGTACGGAAATCCGTACTCTATGACAGGCCGTGCTTGCGGACCTTGTCGGCCAGGGTCGTCTTGGGAATGCGCAGCGCGCGCGCACTATGCGCCACGCTGCCATGATTGCGATTGAGCTCTGCGGCGATCAATTCACGCTCGTAGGCATCCACCATCTCGGTGAGCGATGCCACCGATGCATCGTCGTTCACGCGTTGGGCCGGGGAGCCCAGTACCCCACTTGGAATTCCGAGAACGAGGCAGTCGGCGACATTGCGCAGCTCACGCACATTGCCCGGCCAGTCGTGCCTCGCGAGCGCGCGCAATTGATCCTGCGTCAATCCCGGCTGCGGGCGTCCGTATCGACTTGCGGCAAGCAGCATGAAATGCTCCATGAGAAGCGGCACATCTTCGCGACGCTCGCGCAGAGCGGGCAGCTCGATGGAGACGACGTTGAGTCGATAGTACAGATCGAGCCTGAAGTCTCCGCTCTTGGCGCGCTTTATCAAGTCCTCCTTGGTCGCCGCAACGACACGCACATTCACGGGCCGCCCGTCGTTGCTCCCCAATCGCTCGACGCGGCGCTCTTGCAGCACCCGCAGCAGCTTGACCTGCATGCCCATCGGCATCGATTCGAGTTCATCGAGAAACAGCGTGCCTTCGTGGGCATGCTCGATCCTGCCGACGCGCCTGCGTTGCGCGCCTGTGAAAGCACCAGGTTCGTGACCAAACAACTCGCTGTCCAACAGGCTGTCGGGCATCCCACCGCAGTTGAGCGCCACAAAGGCATTTCCCCTGCGCCTGCTGTGAGCATGCAGTGCCTGGGCCACCACCTCCTTGCCCGTGCCCGTTTCTCCATGCACGAGCACATCGACCGGCGAATCAGCCACCTCCGCAATCAGATGGCGTACGCGCTGCATCTGCGGCGAATGACCAATCAGTTGACTCTCCAGGCCCGTCAGCCTGGCCAGCGACTTGCGCAAGGCAGCCACCTCGAGCGTCAACGCTCGCTTCTCCAGCGCTCGGCGAACAACCTCCACGAGCACTTCGGGCGAGAACGGCTTGGGAATGAAGTCGTAGGCGCCGCTACGCATAGCCTCCACGGCCAGGCCGACGTCACCGTGGCCGGTGATCATGATCGCGGGCATTTGGGCGTCGTACTCATGACACCATCTGATGAGCGCCAAACCATCCTGGCCCGGCAATCGCATGTCGCTGACGACGACGCCAACAAATCCGGCGCGCAATATCGCAATGGCTTCCTCTGCGGAGTTGGCCGCCTGAACCTGCACGCCCGCCAACTGCATGGCTTGAACGCAGCCCAGTTGTACGTGGGGATCGTCCTCGACGATCAAAACGGAAAGGTCGAAATGCTTCATGAGACGCTTGGTGCGCTGGAAGGAACCTGTAGGCGGAAGCAGGTCCCGCCGCCTGGACGGTCCGAGACCAGGATATCGCCGCCGAAGCCCCGAATGATGTCGCGCGAGATCACCAGCCCGAGCCCCAATCCGGCCCCAGGCGGCTTGGTCGTGAAAAATGGTTCGAAGAGTTGAGCGCGCGCATTCGACGACAGGCCGCTGCCGTTGTCCCTCACTTCGATCCAGGTGCAGCGCTGCTCGCCCTCCTCCGATTCGGAAATGCCCGCCGCAAGCTCAAGACAGGGGGAATGCGTGGCTGCCATGGCATCGAGTGCGTTTCCAATCAAGTTCACCAGCACCTGCTCGAGTCTGTTGGCGTCGCACCAGGCAAACAGCGACCCCGGCTCGCAATCATTGACGACCCGGACCTGCATCGTTCTCAGGCGTTGCCCGTACAAGAACAGGCCATCCCGGATTGCGTGCCCGACATCGGCCGGCCCCCGCACCGGGTCTGACTTGCGAGCAAAGGTCTTCAGCGGCTCGATGATCCTGCCCATCTGGTCTGCGAGCCGCGACATGATCTGCAGATTGCCGGTCAGCGGCTCCATCTGCCCTCGACGCAGGAATTCCTCGGCATTGCCAGACAGCGTCCGAATCGCACCGAGTGGTTGCGTCAGCTCATGGGTAATTCCAGTTGCCAGTTGCCCCAGAACCGCCATCTTGGCGGTTTGCACGAGCTCGTTCTGTGCGGCATACAAGAGTTGCTCCGCCTGTTCTCGCTCGTGCACTTCCCGCGTCAGCTGCGCGTTGGCCTCGGTCAAGGCTCTGGTGCGAGTGCGAACGTTCATCTCCAACTCGGCGTTGGCACGTTCCAACACTCGGCGTGCCTCGCCGCGCTGACGCTGAATGCGGCGTGCCTGCACAAGCACCAGAAGCAACAGCATGAGGAAGGCCGCCGCGACGGCGGCCATCGCAGCCTCGACGCGAGCTTCGCGACTGATGTCTTTCAAGTCGAGAAACAACATGACGCGCCAGTTCAATCCGTCGAGGGGCCTGCCCAGCACAAGAACATCGCCAATGCGCTGCTCTTCGCTCTGCGGGATGATCCCCTTCGCCATGGAGAACTCGCCGATGTTTACCTCGTTGTAGAGCCGCGTCAGCTGGTGGTCGACACGCTGCTCTACAGTCAGGGGAACCAAGGCGGTGTAGCGCCAGTCGGCTCTCGAAGCATCGATGACGACGTTGTTGGCATCGGCCAGCAATGCCGGCGCGCCGACCATGTCCCATGTTTGCTCGATAGGCTTGAGGCTGATCTTGACAACTGCCACCCCGACAACTCGGGCACCGTCGCGAATGGGGTGCGAAACAAAGTATCCGGCTGAACCACCTGCGACGCCGATCGCAAAGTGCCGGCCCACGCGTCCGGACAACGCCTCGAGAAAGTAGGGACGGAAAGAGACATCATTGCCGATCAGACTGTCGTCCGCATACTCGGTATTGCTGGATGCGACGACTACCCCCCGGTCGTTCAGCGTGAAAACGGCCAGGCTTCCTACGTGTGCATTCAACCGCCGCAGGTATTCGTTTGCTGGCGTGCTGTTGGCAGTGGTTGCGCGGCGCCCTCGCAGCAAGGACAGGATTGCCGGATGCAACTGGATCGTGGCAGGCACGTGCTCGGAATGCGTGACGATGCCGTCGACTGTCGATGCGAACAGATCCAACCGGTGGTTGGCGTCAATGCGCAACTGGTCAACGCCTCGGCGCTCGCCATCAACGTAGCCCAACCAGGCGCAGGCTCCCACCAGCAGCACGACCGCGAGCGCGACCGCAAGCCTATGCAGCATGCGCCCGCCGGCGCCAAGCGCGAATTTCACGTCGCTCGCGCCCGTCAATCGATCGGCCGATCGTTCGGATTGCGGAACAGCTCAAGGAGATCGGGCGACGCCGGCCAATCCAGATTGATGCCTCGGGGCGGTATTGGCTGCTGGAACCAGCGCGTGTAGATACGCTGCGCCACCCCGGAACGCATGAGGTAGCTCAGCCGAGCATCAACAATCCGCTTCAGCTCGTGGTCGGACTTGCGCATCATGCAGGCGTAGACCTCCGAGGACATGGGCGTTCCCACAACGTGCCAGCGTTCCGGGTGCTGTGCCTTTGCCCGCTCGCCATAGAGGAGCGCGTCATCCATCATGAAAGCGTCCGCACGCCCCGATTCGAGCAGGGCAAACGACTCGCCATGGTCACTGGCCACCATGACGGTGATCTTGCGTCCGATCCGTTCGTTGAATATGCGCAGCAAGCGCTCGGACGTCGTGGAAGTCGTCACCACGACGCGCTTTCCCGCCAGGTCAGGAAAATCTCCGATGCCGGAATCCCGTGCAGTCATCAGCCGCGTATCAACTCGAAATATCGATACGGAGAATGCTACCTGTCGCGCTCTTTCGTTGTTGTGTGTGGTCGACCCACACTCCAGATCGACGGCTCCGTTCTGAACCATTGCCATCCGATTCTGGGAGGTCACCGGCACGAGGCGGATCGTCAGGGCGGGCAGACCGAGCTCCGTCTTGATTCCCTCAAGCAAGCGGAGCATGAGCTCGTGTGAATAGCCCGTGACCTGGTGTCGTCCGTCGTAGTAGGAAAACGGCACCGACGACTCTCGGTGGCCAAGATTGATGATCCCGGTGTCCGCGATTCGTTTGAGTGTGTCGATGGGTTGGGCAAATGCCGCGAGAACGCAGCCGGACCAGCCGAGAAAGATGAGAAAAAAGCGGAGCATGAACAATGCAGCAGGGAGGACGGATGGCGCTGTTGGCGGGGATTCTGCCAGTCACGAGTTCCGGGCCCTTTTTGCAGCGCACCGCGGCCAGCCCCGGAAAATCCACCTGGACGGCCGCGCGCAGCTCGTTTCCATGCCTGGACCAGGAGGCGCTTGAGTGGCGCAGGCTCCTGCGGGCGCAACCGCCGCCTAGGGCGCGCATATCTTTACAGCCCCTCATGGACATGCCGGCCGATTTCAACGGCTCCAAGCTGCCGCCATAAGATGGCCGAATGGAAACCTCGGCAACGGCGCTTGGCGCGCTCGGCCTGCCGGATGGTGTCCCTGGGTGGACCGAGCTTTTCCGCTTTTCTGCAGGCGCCGCATTGATCGGTGCCGGCGCGATATGCACCATGGGCTGCACCCTGGGGCAGGGCCTGTTTACCGCCGCCTCGACCGCAAGCGCCATCGAATTGCGGCAAAGGGTCGAGACTTCCGGGCAGCGCTCGGCGGAAGAGCTCAGGAAGGCCAACGAAGACAATGCCCAGCTTCGTCGCAGCGTGCTCGACCTTTCCGACGAGATCGAGCAGCTTCGCGACGATCTGGCGACCTTGCGAGGCCAGAACGAGACGCTCACGCATGACATTGAGACCATGCGGCGCAGCCGCGGCACGACGCAGGTCATCGACGAACGATCACGTCTATCGAGCCCGAATCAATAAGACCACCGATAAGACGGCCTGGACCAGGCCATCAATTCGTCTGATCCCCTCGGATCACCAAACAGTATTTCCCTGATACCCGCGCCTTCTGGAACAGTCGCCCCAAGCCCTGGCCGTGGTCGAGACAACCACGCCAAGCGCAACGAAGGGCTCAAGACCAGTTTCAGGAGACAGCCATCACCACCCCCACCTCACCTTGTTGCGCGGCGAAGCGCCCGGTCGCCAATGTCGGCGCCCTCGTTTCCCGCAGCGCCCGCGCCCATGCACGGCGCATCGCCGTCAGGACGCCCACGCGCAACATCAGCTACGCCGAACTGGAGCAGCGCTCCAACCGCCTGGCCAACGCCCTGCTGGGGCTGGGCCTGCAGCGCGGCGACCGCGTGGGCATCTACCTGCCCAACCGGCCCGAGATCGTCGAGATCGAGCTGGCCTGCTACAAGGCCGGCCTGGTCAAGGCGCCCTTCAACGCCCGGCTCTCGCCGGCCGAAGTGGGCGAGATCGCGGCCAACAGCGAATCCGCCGTCATCGTCACGACCGCGGCGCGCGCCGAGTCCTTCCGCCCGCACATCCGCGGCGCCATGCCCCAGCTGCTGCTGGTGGACGAAGACGGAGCAGGCGAAGGCGGCTCCTACGAAACCGCCCTCGCCCGCGCCGGCGACGCGTTCACGCCGGTGGCCGTCACGGCCGACGAAGTGGCGGTGCTGCACTACACCTCGGGCTCCTCGGGCGTGCTCAAGGCTGCGATGCAGACCTTCGGCAAACGGCTGGCGCAGCTGCG
>JAFECZ010000150.1 GCA_018241905.1 Pseudomonadota bacterium | reverse complement strand
GGCTGCGGCTGCGCGTGGCGCCCTGTGCCAGCGACGCCTCGCAGATCGAGCTGCACCTGCTCAAGCGCCGCGGGCCGCCGCTGGCCGCGCCGGTCATGCTGCCGGCGCGCGGCGAACGCATGGCGGCGCTGCTGGCCGCGGCGCGGCTGCGCCGCAAGCTGCGTGCGCAGCAGCAGGGCAGCGTGTTGCCGCCGGTGTCGGTGCCAGCGCCGCCCGAAGGCAACGTGGTGCGCATCGACGCATGGAAAAAGGCAGGAGGTGCGCATGCACTGGATCGCCTTGCAGTGGCTCATTGATGCCGGTGCAGACGTCGCCATGCCCACGCCCGAGGCGCTGGGCTGGTGGGCGCTGCGCTACACGCCGCACGTCACCTGGCTGGACGAGGGCCTGATGCTGGAGGTCGCGGCCTGCGAAAGGCTGTGGGGCGGGCGCGCGCAGCTCATGCGCCAGATCCTTCACGAGAACCCCGTGGCCGGCGCCATGCTGCGCGGCGCGCAGGGCGCCACCAGCCTGGAGGCGCTGGCACGGCTGCGCCTGTTCGTGCGCGGCGAGAAGCGGCCGGCGCAAATGCCCGCCGGCCTGCCGCTGCACACGCTCAGTGCCGCGCGCGAGCACCTCGACCTGCTGGCGCGCATGGGCTGCCACACCTGGGGCGAGGTGGCGGCGCTGCCGCGCGGGGGGCTCGCGCGGCGCTTCGGCGCCGGGTTGCGCAACGCGCTCGACGTCGCCTGGCAGCAGCGCCCCGACAGCCATGCCTGGCTGTCGCTGCCCGACGTGTTCGAGCAGAAGCTGGAGCTGCCCGCACTGGCCGAGAACGCCAGCGAGCTCATGTGGTCCGCCAACCGCCTGCTGTCGGCGCTGCAGATCTGGCTGCGCATGCGCCAGCGCGGCGTGCGCGCCTTCGAGCTGCAATGGACGCTCGACCTGCGGCGCGTCAACGGCGTGGACCTGCCGCGCACCGAACAGGTGGTGGTGCGCACCGCACAGCCGGTGCAGGACATGGCGCACCTGCGCCGCCTGCTGTCCGAAAAGCTCGCCCTCGCCACGCTGGGCGCGCCGGCCAGCTGGATCCGGCTGCGCTCGCTCGAAACCGATGCCTGGGCCGGCGCGAGCGCCAGCTTCCTGCCCGAGGACAACCGCAAGGGCGACAAGTTGCACGAGATGGTGGAGCGGCTCAGTGCGCGGCTGGGCCCGCAGCAGGTGCTGGTGCCCGCGACCCGCGCCGACCACCGCCCCGAGCAGGTGCAGGCCTGGCAGCCGGCGCTGCGCCGCAGCGGCTTCGTGGCCACGTCGCCGACGAAAGAGCCAATGAAAGAGCCAATGAAAGGGCCGCAGGGCGCCGCCGCTGCGCCGCCTGTGCCGGGCCGCAGGCCCAAGGGGCAGGGCGCCTTGCCCGACCGCCAGCCCGACGCCCTCTACCCCGGCTGGCTGTTGCGCGAGCCGCTGCTGCTGGCCATGGAGGGCGAGCGGCCCTGCTATGGCGGGCCGCTGCGCAAGCTGGCCGGCCCGCAGCGGGTGGAGGCCGGCTGGTGGGGCCATGGCGGACAAGAGGATGGCGAGGGCCATCTGGCGGTGCGCGATTACTACATCGCCGAGAGCCCCGAGGCCGGGCTGGTGTGGATCTACCGCGAACGCCCGGCCGCCAGCTTTGCCACCGGGGGCGAGGTGCGCTGGTACCTGCAGGGGCTGTATGCCTGAATCCAGCGCCAAGCAGCGCCTGGGCGCTGCCGTGCGGCCCTTGTCGCAGCCGCAGCCCGCCCGCGCCGGCCTGCCCGACTATGCCGAGCTGCACTGCCTGAGCCACTTCAGCTTCCAGCGCGGCGCCTCCACGCCTGAAGACCTGGTTCAGCGCGCCTATCACCTCGGCTATGCGGCACTGGCCATCACCGACGAATGCTCGGTGGCCGGCATCGTGCGGGCCTACGTGGCGCTGCGCGACCTGCCGGGCCAGCTCGATGCCTACGAGAAGGAGCATCCCGACGAGCCGCCGATTCCGCGCAACCCCGATTTCCGGTTGCTGTACGGCAGCGAATTCGACTTCGGCCGCTTCAGGCTGGTGGTGATCGCGGGCGACACCGAAGGCTGGGGCAACCTGTGCGAGTTCATCACCGCGGCCCGCACCACCGAGCTGCCCAAGGGCGACTACCGCGTGAGCTGGGAAGGCAGCGACATGGCCTCGCTTCAGCATTGCCAGGTGCTGTTCGTGCCGCAGCGCCGGCCGGGCGCGGGCGTCGACGCGGCCATGCTGCAGGCAGACCTGGCAGCGGCCCGCGCGCTGTACGGCAACAACCTGTGGCTGGCCGTGGAGTTGTTCAACGAGCTCGACGACGACCTGCACCTGGTGAGCCTCGTGCAGGCCGGCGAGCAGGCCGGCGTGCCGCTGGTGGCCGCCGGCGACGTGCACATGCATGCCCGCTCGGCCAAGCCGCTGCACGACGTGCTCACGGCCGTGCGCCAGGGAAAGACCGTGGCCGAATGCGGCTTCGCGCTGCAATCCAACGCCGAGCGCCATCTGCGCCAGCGCATGCGCCTGGCCGAGATCCATCTGCCGCACATGCTGGCCAACACGCTGGCGGTGGCGGATCGCTGCCGCTTCGATCCCGGCGTGATCCGCGAGAACTACAAGTACCCGCTGGAAACCGTCGGCGCGCAAGAGTCGCCTTCGCAGGCCCTGGCGCGCAAGACATGGGCAGGCGCGCACGAGCACTACCCGGGCGGCATTCCGGAAAAGGTACGGGCGCAGATCGAGAAGGAACTCGCGCTGATCCACGAGCTGGAGTACGAGATGTTCTTCCTCACGGTGGACGACATCGTGCGTTTCGCGCGCTCGCAGAACATCCTGTGCCAGGGCCGCGGCTCGTCGGCCAACTCGGCCGTGTGCTTCTGCCTGGGCATCACCGCAATCGATCCCGTCAAGGGCACGCTTCTTTTCGAGCGCTTCCTCAGCCGGCATCGCAAGGAGCCGCCCGACATCGACGTCGACTTCGAGCATCAGCGCCGCGAAGAAGTCATCCAGTACATCTACGAGAAATACGGACGCGAGCGCGCCGCCATTGCCGCGGTGGTCATCTGCTACCGCTCGCGCAGCGCCTTGCGCGACGTGGGCAAGGCCCTGGGTGTGGACGAGCGGCTGGTGGACGAGTTCGCCAAGGACCACTACTGGTTCGACGACGCGATCTGCGGCGAGCAGCTGCAGGCCGCGGCCGCGCGCGCGGGCGTGGAGGAAGACGAGTTCAAGCTGGTGCAGTGGATCGAGATGACGCAGCGCCTGAAGGGCTTTCCGCGCCACCTGAGCCAGCACGTGGGCGGTTTCGTGCTCACCCACACCAAGCTCACGCGCCTGGTGCCGGTGGAAAAGGCATCGATGAAAGACCGCTCGGTCATCCAGTGGGAGAAGGACGACCTGGAGGCCATCGGCATGCTCAAGGTGGACGTGCTCGCGCTGGGCATGCTCAGCGCCATCCGGCGCGGGCTGGAGCTGATGAATCAATGGCGCGGCACCGCGCTGCAGATGTACCAGATCCCCAGCAACGACGAGAAGGTGTTCGACATGATCTGCGAGGCCGACACCATCGGCGTGTTCCAGATCGAGAGCCGCGCGCAGATGTCGATGCTGCCGCGCCTGAAGCCCCGCACCTATGAGGACCTGGTGATCGAAGTCGCCATCGTGCGCCCCGGCCCCATCCAGGGCGGCATGGTGCATCCGTACCTCAAGGCCCGCGAGCGCATCGCCAACAAGCTGCCCATTCACTACGAGAAGGACGAACTGCGCCCTGCGCTGGAGCGCACGCTGGGCGTGCCGATCTTCCAGGAGCAGGTGATGCAGATCGCGATGATCGCCGCCCGCTTCAGCGCCGACGAGGCCGACCAGCTGCGCCGCGCCATGGCCGCCTGGAAGCGCAAGGGCGGGCTCGACAAGTTCCACGGCAAGCTGGTGCAGGGCATGGTCGCCAACGGCTACAAGGAGGCATTCGCCGAGGCCATCTTCAAGCAGGTGATGGGTTTCGGCGACTACGGTTTTCCGGAAAGCCACGCCGCCAGTTTCGCGCTGCTGGTCACGGTGAGCAGCTGGCTCAAGCACTACGAGCCGGCTTGCTTCCTGGCCGCGCTGCTCGATGCGCAGCCGATGGGTTTCTACAGCCCCTCGCAACTGGTGCAGGACGCGCGGCGCCACGGCGTGGAAGTGCGGCCGGTGGACGTGAACTGCAGCCGGATCGAGACCACCATCGAAGAGCGCGCGAGCGATGCGCCGCGCATGCCCAGCGGCACCAGCGAGCGCTACGCCCAGCGCCTGGGCAACGAGAACCAGCCTGCGGTGCGCCTGGGCCTCGGCCGCGTCGGCAGCCTCAGCGATGCCGGCGCCGAGCGCATTGTCGAGGCGCGCAGCCAAGGGCCTTTTTCCAGCGCCGAAGACCTGGCCCTGCGCGCCGAGCTCGACGCGCGCGACATGGGCGCGCTGGCCGCGGCCGATGCGCTGGCCTCGCTCTCGGGCCACCGGCGCCAGCAGGTGTGGGACGCCACCGCGCAGCGGCGCGCGCCGGCGCTGCTCAAGGGCGTGCCCATCAACGAGGCCTCATTGGCGCTGCCCGCCGCCACCGAAGGCGAAGAGATCGTGGGCGACTACGCCTCGCTGGGCCTGACCCTGCGCAGCCACCCGCTGGCGCTGCTGCGCCCGCGGCTGGCACGCATGCGGCTTTCCAATGCCGCGCAGCTGCACGACCTGCCCAGCGGCCAGACGGTGCGCGCCTGCGGAATCGTCATGGGCCGCCAGCGCCCCGGCACCGCCAACGGCACCATGTTCGTCACGCTGGAGGACGAGACCGGCAACGTCAACGTCATCGTCTGGCAGCATGTGGCCCAGGCCTGGCGCGAGCCGCTGCTCAAGGCCAGGCTGCTGGCGGTGCAAGGCACCTGGCAGCGCGACGTGGACAGCGGCGGCCAGGTGCGCCACGTGGTGGCCACCGGCTTCAAGGACCTCTCGCCGCTCTTGGGGCGGCTGGCCGAGAGCAGCAGGAGCCGGGATTTCCATTGAGTTTTCACAGTAATTCCGGCAAACGCTTCTTTCCATTGAAAACGCTGAAGAATCAACGAGGTAGCCATTCAAAACGGAATGTCCGACATCCCCTTCACCCGCCACCACGCCCGCCGCCTGCGCGAGATGTACCGCAGTGCAGGCTGGCCCTGCTGCGACGGCATCGAGGTCGAACTGTTGGCCGCCGGCCTGCTCGAGCGCGTGCGCTCCAGCGAAGGCCATGAGACCCTGCGCGTCACCGACAGCGGCATCGCCCGCATTGCCGACACCCTGGGCACCAACCGCGCCGTAATGACCGCCCACGAGGCGCTGGTGGAGCAGGTGGCGCGCGAGATGACCCGCGCCGGGCGCGTGGCGTGGCGTGGCCTCACGCTGCGTGCCCGCGTGCCCGGCGGCGCCGAGGGCGAGGCGCCGCGCTGGTGCATGGCCAAGCCCGACGTCTTTTCCATCCGCAACACCAGCGTGGAGGCCTACGCCCACCCCATCGTCCACGAGATCAAGGTGCGCCGCGCCGACCTGCTGTCCGACCTGAAGAAGCCCGACAAGCGGGCGGCCTACCTCGACCTGGGCGGCGAGTGCTGGTACGTGCTGGGCTGCGATGCCCGCGGCCGTCCCATCGGCCGGGCCGACGAAATTCCGGCCGAATGCGGCGTGCTCGTGGCCTGCGAAGGCCGCCTGACCGTGGAACGCGCCGCACAGCACCGCGAACTGGAACGGCTGCCGTTCCAGGTGTGGATGGCCTTGGCCAAGGCACAGCCGGTGCCCGGTTTCGACGAGGACGTGCAAGGCATGCTCGACGAGGAAGGCTAGAGCGAGGAAAAAGTACGGTTTACGGCTAATGACAAATAGACACATTGGCCGAAAGTAATGACAATGGTTTACACCATGTCTCAAGACCGCAACCCCTATTACGACTCCGCACGCCACAAGGTCGACAAGTCCGAATTCGCCTCGCTGCGAATGGATATTCCCCAGGAGCGACAGCGATCATCGGGTGGTGGTGGGAGCGTGCTCAAGGTCGTGGCCTGGGTGGTGGTGCTGGTGGTCATCGCAGCCGTCGCCAAGCGCTTCCTGTTCACGTAATTGGCCCCTATGCTCGGCCGATGACAAAACTCATCGGCATTTCTGGCTCGCTGCGCCAGGCATCCTTCAACACTGCGCTTCTCAACGCCGCCATCGAACTGGCGCCCGCCGGCTGCGAACTGGTGGCGGGCAGCATCCGCGGCATTCCGCTGTACGACGGCGACCTCGAGGCGGCGCAAGGCATTCCGCCGGCGGTGGCCACCCTCAAGGACCAGATCGCGCAGGCCGACGGCCTGGTGCTGTTCACGCCCGAATACAACAACGGCATCCCCGGCGTTTTCAAGAACGCCATCGACTGGCTCAGCCGCCCCGCCAGCGACATCGGCCGCGTGTTCGGCGCCAAGCCGGTGGCCGTGCTCGGTGCGTCGCCCGGCGGCTTCGGCACCATCCTGAGCCAGGCCGCGTGGCTGCCGGTGCTGCGCACGCTGCAGGCCGACTTCTGGTCGGGAGGCCGCCTGATGGTGGCCCGCGCCAACACGCTGATGGACGCCGGCGGCCGCCTGGCCGACGAGGCCACGCGCGCGCGGCTGGCGGCCTTCATTACCGACTTTGCGGCTTACGTTCAGTCGCGCCCTGGCGCGGCTCGGCCATAGGGTCGGGCAGCAGTCCCTTCATCCGCTGGTTCAGCGAGAACGTCACCGAGGCTTGCCGCCCGGTGCTGCTGCACCACAGCGCGGCGCGGGGGGCGCCAGTTCAGGGGCGGGGCCCGAAGATGCACAGCACGTGCATCGCCCGTGCATCGCCCGCGCCGCTTCGATGCGTTCAGGCCGGCGCCATGCCGTGCCGGCGCTTGGCCTCGTCGCATTCGGGCGAGGCGAGGAAGGCAAGCAGGGCGCGCACTGCGTCGGCCTGGCTGCTTGCGGTACAGGCCGCGCCCGTGAACACCGTGTCGATCCGGATCGACTGCGGCAACGGGCCCAACAAGTCGATGCCGGCCAGGCCGACGAGCTCGCTGAGCTGTTGAAAGCCCAGCGAGGCTTCCCGATGTGCCAGTAGGCTGCCCACCGGCACGCCCGGCGGGGCCTGCAGCAACCGGCCGTTCAATTCATCGGCAATGCCCCAGCGCTGGAACAGCGCCAGCAGCGCAACGCCGCTCGGTCCCGTGGAGTAGGCGATGCGCGGCGCTGCCAGCACCGCCTGCCGTACTGCAAGCTCGCTCGAGATGTCCGGCCGCGCTGCGCCGCTGGGTACGGCAACGGCCACGCCCGAATGCACCAATGCCACCTGATGGGCCGCGTCCACCTTGCCGGCGGCCGCCAGCCTGGCGATGGCATCGGCGGCGAGGAACACCGCGTCGAAGGGTTCATCGGCCGCCACGCGGCGCGCCGCATCGACACCGCCCACCGCCTCGACCGTGACCGTGACCGGCGTGCCGCTGCGCTGCGCATAGGCGGCGCACAGCTCGGTGAGCAGCCCGCGCGTGGCCATGGAGCAGATGCCGCGGATGACGGTCGTGACCATGCTTGCCGGTCAATTCTTGTCCCAGGCCTGCGGCGCGGCGTCCTTGCCGGCCACCGAGTACAGCGCGCCGGGGGCGTTGCGCGTCTTCTGGAACTCCTCCAGCGTCTGGCCGCGCATGGCCGCGTAGATGTGCAGGTTGGACACGCCCACCACCGCACCGAGCTTTTCCAGCATGAAGAAGATCACGCCGTAGTGGATGAGCGCGCGCCAGTCGCGGTTGCGCACCATGTCGCGTTCCTGCGCCGAGAGGCCGGCAGCGTCGAACGAGGCTTCCGGGTCTTGCACGAAGCGCTCGCGGTGGGCCGGCAGCACCATGTCGTGCAGGAACTTGTTGAGGCGGTAGGCGCGCACGCTCATCTCCAGCGTGAACGGATAGGTGCCGGCGAGTTTCTCGCTGCCGGCGACCTGCTCGTCCATGTGCTGGCGGTGGCGCTGCACTTCGCCGGCGATGGGCGCAGCGGCCAGGTTCTCGTAGATGGCGGTGGCAATGCCCGTCATCGAGGGCAGGTAGTAGCTCTGGTGCGTCTTGCGGATGCAGGCCGACAGCGCGCCGCGCATCACCAGCCACATGATCACTTCCGCACCCTCGAAGCCGCCCAGCGTGGCCAGCTCGGCCTGTGTCATCTCGGTGATGCGCACCGGGTCGTTCTCGATGAGCTCGAGAAACTGCGCGTCCCATGCCGTGCTGTTGAAGCCGGCGCGCTCGCCGTGCACCTGGTGCGACAGGCCGCCCGTGGCGACGATGGCTACGGCGATGTCTTCCGGGTAGCTCTCGATGGCTCGGCGCAGCGCCTGGCCCAGCTTGTAGCAGCGGCGGGCCGAGGGCACGGGCTGCTGCAGCACGCCCACCTGCAGCGGGATCACCGGCACCGGCCAGGCGGGCTCGTGCGCGCACAGCAAGGACATGGGCGAATACACGCCGTGGTCCAGCGCCTTGTCCTGGAAGAAGGACATGTCGAACTCGTCGGCCACCAGTGAGCGGCCGATGTGCTGCGCCAGCCGCGGATGGCCCGCCAGCGGCGGCAGCTCGCGCGAGCCGCCGCCCTCGTCGGCCACCGCGTGCCGTTCGCCTACGCCCAGCGCAAAGGCGCTGTAGTGGTCGAAGAAGAAGGCGCTGACGTGGTCGTTGTAGATCACGAAGAGCACGTCGGGCTTCTTTGCCTCCAGCCATTGGCGCACCGGCGCGAAGGCCTCGAAGATGGGCTTCCACACCGGGTCTTCCTGCTTCTTCTTGTCGAAGGCGAAGCCGATGGTGGGCGTGTGCGAGCACGCAATGGCGCCAATGATGCGAGCCATGATTCGTCTCCTTGGCTAGTCCAGCGACACCTTGGCCGAGCTGACGACACTCGACATGCGCGCGGCCTCGGCGTTCCTGAACTGGGTGAACTTCTCCGGCGTGGTGGGAAAGGGCTCGTAGCCGAAGGCCTCGAACTTGGCCTTGAAGTCGTTGTCGGCCAGGGCCTTCTCCACATCGCGGCGGATCTTGTCGGCGACGGCCTTGGGCAGGCCCGGCGGCGCGGCCAGCGTGGTCCAGCCGATCACTTCGAATCCGGCGGGGCCGCCCGATTCGGCCACCGTGGGCACGTCGGGGAAGGCGGCATTGCGGCTGGGCCCGGCCACGGCGATGTAGCGCAGCTTTCCCGAGCGCTGCAGCGCCTGGGTGCTGCCGATGGAGCCCAGCGCAAACGAGAGCTCGTTGGTGGCCACGCCCGAATACAGCTGGGTCGTTTCCTTGTAGACCACGTGCTCCATCTTCGTGCCGGTCATGCTCTCGAAAAGGGCCGAGCCCAGGTGCACCGGGTTGCCGATGGACCACGAGCCGTAGTTGAGCTTGCCGGGGTTGGCCCGGGCGTCGGCAATGATCTGGCCCACCGTCTTGTACTGGCTCTGGGCGGAGACCGCGAAGAAGAAGTAGTTGCGAAACAGCGGGTCGATCTGCTCGAAATCCTTCACCGGGTCGTAGGGCAGCTTCTTGAACAGGTAGGGGTAGGCCACCAGGTGCACGTTGTCGAGCTGGATCAGGTCGTGCCCGTCCTTGGCGCCGCGCTTGAAGGCATCGATGGCGATGAAGCCGTTGCCGCCGGGGCGGTTCTCCACCGTGGCGGGTTGGCCCCAGGCGCGGCTGAGCTTGTCGGCCAGCAGGCGCGCCACGCCTTCGGGGCCGCTGCCCACCGGGAAGGGCGTGATGATGCGCACCGGCTTGGTGGGAAAGTCCTGTGCCTGCGCGCTGGCGCCGGCAAGCGTGAAGGCGGCGGCCAGGGCGGCCGCGAGAAGGGTTCGCTTGTTCATGTCTCGGTTCATTCGGTCGGTCGGTCAGTCGATGTAGCGAAGGCCGGCCTTGGCCAGGGGCTCGCGCATGCCGTACATGTCCAGCCCCAGCTCGCCGGCGGCAAAGCGCTGGCGCTTGGCGCCTTCGTTGGCTTCGCGTGCCTGGGCTGCGTCGGCCACGTGCTGCGCGCGCGCGGCGGGCACCACCACCACGCCGTCGATGTCGGCCAGCACCACGTCGCCGGGGTGGACCATGGCGCCGGCGCACACCACCGGCACGTTCACCGAGCCCGGCGTGGCCTTGATCGTTCCCTTGGCATGGATGGCGCGGCCGAACACCGGAAAGTTCATCTCGGTGAGGTCGCGCACGTCGCGCACGCCGCCGTCGATCACCAGGCCTGCGCAGCCGCGCGCCTTGAAGGAGGTGGCCAGCAGGTCGCCGAAGAAGCCGTCGTTGTTCTCGGTGGTGCAGGCGGCCACCACGATGTCGCCTGGCTGGATCTGCTCGGCCGCCACATGCATCATCCAGTTGTCGCCGGGCTGCAGCAGCACGGTGACGGCGGGGCCGCACAGGCGCGCCTGCGGGTAGATGGGACGGATGTACGGTTGCATGAGGCCCAGCCGCCCCATTGCCTCGTGCACGGTGGAGACGCCAAAGTGCGAGAGCTTGGCGACCGCCGCGCGGTCGGCGCGCGCGATGTTGCGATACACCACGCCAAGTTCCTGGAATGCGTTGGCCATGGTTAGAGTCCCTTTGCCTTGAGTTGCCGGTCCAGGCGCGGATACACGCGCCGTGCGTTGCCCTCGTAGACCTGCCGGCGCTGCGCGTCGTTGAGCCTGGGGGTTGCGTCGATGTAGCGGCGGGTGTCGTCGTAGTGCAAGCCCGTCTC
>JAFECZ010000014.1 GCA_018241905.1 Pseudomonadota bacterium | reverse complement strand
GCCAGGCCGGCACCGACGGTCCCCACATCGAAAGCAGGGTCAGCGCGCTGGAAGACGACGCTCGCGACCAGGAAATCGCCCGCATGCTCGGCGGCGAACGCGTATCGGCCACCACACTGGCCCATGCGCGCGAAATGCTGGGCAAGCCGGCAGCGCCGGCCAAGGCCCGCGCATGACGGGCAAGCGGAAAGCGAAGCGATGAGCAGCCTCGAAGTCATCCTCATCACCGGCATGTCGGGCTCCGGCAAGTCGGTGGCGCTGCATGCGCTCGAAGACGCGGGCTACTACTGCGTCGACAACCTGCCGCCCGAACTGCTCTCGCCTTTCATTGCGCTGGAGCGCCAGCAGCAGGCGCGGCGCGTGGCCATTGCGATGGACGTGCGCAGCGGCGTGTCGTTTCCGCTGATTCCGCAGCAGCTCGATGCGCTGCGGCAGGAGGGCGTGCAGCTTCGCTCGCTGTTCCTCGACTCCACCACCGACGCGCTGGTGCGGCGTTTTTCCGAAACCCGCCGGCGCCATCCGTTGTCGCGCCAGGAGGGCGAGGTCGACGCGCCCGACCGGCATCGCGCGCTGGTGCAGGCCATCGAGCTCGAGCGCGAACTGCTGGCCGACCTGCGCGAGGGCGCGGACATCATCGACACCAGCATCATCCGGCCGGCCCAGCTGCAAAGCTACATCAAGGACCTGATCGCGGCGCCGCAAAGCACGCTGACGCTGGTGTTCGAGTCCTTCGCCTTCAAGCGCGGCATTCCGCTGGATGCCGACTACGTGTTCGACGTGCGCATGCTGCCCAACCCGCACTACGTGCCGAACCTGCGGCCGCTCACCGGCCGCGATGTGCCGGTGATCGAGTGGCTGCGCGAGCACGACGAAGTGCTGCAGATGTACGCGGACATCGAGGGCTTCCTGGCCCGCTGGCTCGACGCGCTGGCACGCGACCATCGCAGCTACGTCACCGTGGCCATCGGCTGCACGGGCGGGCAGCACCGCTCGGTGTTCCTGGTCGAACAGCTCACGCGCAACTTCGAGAAGCGCTGGGCGGCGCTCAAGCGGCACCGCGAGCTGCACGAGTCCTAGGCAGCTAGGCGCGCAGCTCGGTCAGCAGCTTGCGCACGGGTGCGGGCAGGCCCAGCGCCTGCCATGCAGCCTCGTCGAACCAGGCGCCGCGGGGCGACACCTGCGTGTCCGAAGGCGCCTTCCAGATGACCGGATGCAGGTGCAGGTCCTTGTGCGTCAGTACATGGACAAAAGGCGGCGCATCGACCAGTGCGCCGGCAGCCGGCGCGAGCATGCCTGCGCCCAGCTCATCCCGCGAGTCGAAGCAAGGCAGGCAATACAGGCCCGCCCAGATGCCCGATGCAGGGCGCTTTTCCAGCCACACGCGCCCCTGCGCATCGCGCGCTGCCAGCATCCAGATCGATTGCGAGGTACGCCGCAGCTTGCGCGTCTTGACCGGAAAGCGCTCCTGCTCGCCGCGCGCCTGGGCCTGGCAGTCGGCGGCCACCGGGCAGATCAGGCAGCTGGGCTTGCGCGGCATGCACACGGTGGCGCCCAGGTCCATCAGCCCCTGCGTGTAGGCGGGCATGTCGTCGCCGGCCACGTCGGACGGCAGCAGTTGCGTGGCCAGGTTCCAGAGCGAGCGCTCGTTGGCACCCGATGCCAGGTCGCCCTCGAAACCCAGGAAGCGCGTCAGCACCCGCTTGACGTTGCCGTCCAGAATGGCCACCCGCTCGCCGAAGCAGAAAGAGGCAATGGCCGCCGCGGTGGAGCGGCCGATGCCCGGCAGCGTTTCCAGCTGCGCCGCCGTGCGAGGAAATTCGCCGCCGAAACGCGCCACCACCTCCTGCGCGCAGCGGTGCATGTTGCGTGCGCGGCTGTAATAGCCCAGGCCGCTCCACAGGCCCAGCACCTCGTCCTCGTGCGCCGCGGCCAGGTCGGCCACGGCCGGAAAGCGCGCGAGAAAACGTTCGAAATAGCCCAGCACGGTGCTCACCTGCGTCTGCTGCAGCATCACTTCGGACAGCCACACGCGATACGGGTCGCGCGTGTTCTGCCAGGGCAGTTCGCTGCGGCCGTGGCTGCGCTGCCAGCGCACCACGCGCGGTGCAAAGTCCTGGTTTTTCAAGCGACGCGAAGTTCCGGACGCCCGCCCGACGGGCCGCCCTGGGTGTCGCGGCTGAGCAGGAGCGAAGTCAGCTCCTGCAGGCGCTCGCCCAGCTCCTTGAGCGCGGCCTCCTGCGTGGCGATTTCCGCCAGGCGCTCGTCCAGGCCGCCGGCGGCGCTCTGGATACGCTCCACCGCCTCGATGCGGCGGCCGAAGTTGCGCCGGCGCTCCTTGAGCTGCGCATCCAGCTGGGCGCCCGCGCCCTTGCTCCAGCGCTCGACCTCGGTCATGGCGGCTTCGTTCACCACCCGCAGGCGGCTGGCCAGCGCGCGCACCAGCTTGTCGCAGAAGTCGGGCTGCGCCAGCTTGAGCATGTTGCTCACGCCCAGGTACTGGATGTGGCTCTGCTCGATCTGCCCGAGCTGCTGGATGAAGCCCATCAGGTCGGGCTCGGCCGGCGCCAGCAGGGTAAAGCCGTGCTCGGCGTTGAGTTGCCGGAAGGTGGCGTTGAGCATGGCCTGGATCTCGGCCGTGGTCTCCTGCACCTCGCGCAGGTTGCCGCGCAGGGCGTCGAAGGTCTCGCCGTACACCTTGCGCACGCTGAGCTTGATGCCCGGACGCTTGAGCATCGCGGCCAGCTTGGCCATGTCGGCCTTCAGCGCCGTGCTGCCCAGCACCGCGTACACCTCGCGCAGCAGCTTGCTCTGCACCGAGCGCAAGGCCAGGATGCGCGCATTGCTGCCTTCGAATTCGGACTGCTCGCTTTCGATGCGCGTGCGCATGTGGCGGATCACGCCGGTGTTCTTGCCGCGCAGGCCCTGAAGCTCCAGCGCCTGCTCCGACAGGTCGCGCGCGCGCACCTTCAGGATGCGCTCGGCCTCGGCCCGCAGCGCGCCGATGCCGTTGTCGATGGCCAGGCGCAGCACGGTCTCGCGCTTGCCCAGGATGCCTTCTCCCAGTACGGCCTCCAGCGCCGGCAGGCGGCTGGCCTGCAGCAGCGGCGCATCACGCCGGATCTTGGCCTGCAGCCCCTTCTGCGCCGACACGGGCAGCACATGTTCGAGCGGCACCTCCAGCACCTTGGCCGAGGCCTGGCGCTGGCGGTCGATCTGCTTCTCGACTTCGCTGGGGCTGTTCAGGATGTCCCACAGCGTGTCGATCTTGTTGAGCACGACGATGCGCGTGTCCTTGAGGTCGCCCTCGGTGATGAGGTGCTCGCGCCAGATCGACAGGTCCGAGCGCGTCACGCCGGTGTCGGCGCCCAGGATGAACACCACCGCATGGGCCTGCGGAATCAGGCTCACCGTCAGCTCGGGCTCGGCGCCGATGGCGTTCAGGCCGGGCGTGTCGAGAATGACCAGCCCCTGCTCCAGCAGCGGATGCGGCATGTTCAGCACCGCATGGCGCCAGCGCGGAATCTCCACCCGGCCCTGGGCGTCGGGCGATGGGTTGTCCTCGGGGCTGTCGTCGTTCCAGAAGCCCAGCTCGCGCGCCTGCTCCAGCGGCACCCAGTCGACCTCGGCCACCATGTGCATGGTCTCGGCCAGCGCCTCGGCGTTGTGCACGTCGATCGGGATTTCGGTCCAGCGCTGCGGCTCGTCGCGCCAGTGGGTCAGCGAATGCGGCTCCAGCCGGGTGGCGATGGGCAGCAGGCGCAGGCTGGGCGGCATGCCGGCGTCGTAGCCCAGCTCGGTCGGGCACATGGTGGTGCGGCCGGCGCTGGCGGGCATGATCCGGCGGCCGTAGCCGGCGAAGAAGATGGCGTTGATCAGCTCGGACTTGCCGCGCGAGAACTCCGCGACGAAGGCAACCATGACCTTGCTGGTGCGCATTTGCGACTCCAGCTCGCGCAGGCGCTCGCCCACGGCCATGTCCAGCAGCTCGTTCTCGCGCAGCCAGCCGGTCAGCCACTTGAGCCGATGGGCAAAGTTGCGTCGCCACGCGCCGTGCTGGTCGAACTGCTGATTGAAGGATCGGGTCAAGGCCGAGAATGTAAACGTCGACTTACAAATATTAGCACCCGCTCCCCGCGATACAGCGGCCCGAACGGGCAGGCCAGCCGTATTCGTTGTTCGGATACCCAAATGGCGTAGGAACGCGAGGCGGGGTTAATACTTTTGGCAGTGCGGACAGTAGAAGGTGGAGCGCTGCCCTTGCCGCAGCTGCCGGATCGGGGTGGCGCATACCCGGCAGGCCTGGCCGGCGCGGCCGTAGACCATGGCCTCCAGCTGGAAATAGCCGCCCTGCCCGTCCACGTTGGAAAAGTCGCGCAAGGTGCTGCCCCCGCGCTCCACCGCACGGGCCAGGATGCTGCGCACCGCATCGCGCAGGCGCGCCGCCCGCGGGCGGCTGATGCGCGATGCCGAGAGCGTGGGGCGGATGCCCGCGGCAAACAGCGCCTCGGACGCATAGATATTGCCCACGCCCACCACCAGGTCGCCCGCCAGCAGCACCTGCTTGATGGGGGCCTGCCGGCGCTGCAGGGCCGCATGGAATTCGTCGAGGTCGAAGGCCTCGCCCAGCGGCTCCACCCCCAGGCCGCCGAGCAGCTTGGTGGCCGCGGATGCGTGCTCGTCGTCGGCGTAGACCACGGCGCCGAAGCGGCGCGGATCGTTCAGGCGCAGGGTGCCCCGGTCGGTGACCAGGTCGAAATGGTCGTGCTTGCCAGCTTCTGGAAGCGCGTGCGCGAAACGCAGGCTGCCCGACATGCCCAGGTGCAGCAGCAAGAGCCCGGCATCCAGGTCGATGAGCAGGTACTTGCCGCGCCGGCGCACCGTGAGCACGCGGCGGCCGACCAGATCGTCGGGGTCGATTCCCAGTTCCCAGCGCAACGGCTTGCCCAGGTGGACGGCGCGCACCTGCGCACCGGCAATGCGGTCGGCAAAACCAAGGCGCGTGACTTCGACTTCGGGTAGTTCGGGCATGGAGCTGGAAAAAAGGTCGTGGCCGAGCGGCTGCAGCGCCCGGATGGACCCCAAGCAATCGTCGCCAAAGTTGCTTGGATTATTATGGTCCGATGACCTTTCCGCCCCGCCGACTCCGCCTTGCGGCGGTCGCGTTGCTCGCCCTCAGCGCATGCGCCTGCGCCTCCCTGGACCCCACCTCGCAGGCAAGTCCTTCGCCTGCCGCCGCTGCACCTGCCGCACCAGCGGCAGCCGCTGCCCAGGCTGCGCCGAAGGCCGCCCCCGAGTCCAACGCGGCCACACCCGCGGGGCCGCCCGACGCCCCGCCGCCCAAGTCCGAAGCCCCGGCCCAGCCCTCGGCCATGACGGCACAGATCTTCTATGAAGTGCTGGTTGGCGAACTGACGCTGCGCTCGGGCGACCCGGGCACCAGCTACGGCCTGATCCTCGATTCGGCGCGCCGCACGCGCGACCCGCAGCTGTTCCAGCGCGCCACCGAGATCGCGCTGCAGTCGCGCTCGGGCGACGCCGCGCTGGCGGCCGCGCGGGCCTGGAAGCAGGCCATTCCCGATTCGCGCGACGCGCGGCGGCTGGAGCTGCAGATCCTGGTGGCGCTCAACCGGCTGCCCGAGACCGTGGAGCCGCTGCGCACCGAACTGGCCGCCACGCCCCAGGTCGAGAAGCCGGTGCTGATGAACGTGATTGCGCGCAACTACGCGCGCGCCACCGACAAGAAGCAGGCAGCCTCGGTGGTCGAGCAGGCGCTGTCGGACGAGCTGAAGAACCCCGCCATGGCCGCGCCGGCCTGGGCTGCCATCGGCCGGGTGCGGCTGGCGGCCGAAGACAATGCCGGCGCCATGGACGCCGCCCGCAAGGGCCTGCAGGCCGACCCCGCCGGCGAAGCGCCCGCCGTCCTGGCGCTCGACCTGATGGACGCCAACCAGGCCGAAGCCGAGGGCTTGGTCAAGACCTTCCTGAACAACCCCAAGGCCAACCCCGGCGTACGCATGGGCTATGCCCGCGAACTCGCGCAGGACCGCCGCTATGCCGAATCGACCAGCCAGCTGACGATCCTCACGCGCCAGTATCCCGAACTGCCCGAACCGTGGCTGCTGCTGGGCAGCCTGCAGGCCCAGGCCAAGCAGGACGCCGCCGCGGAAAGCTCGATCAAGAAGTACATCGCGCTGACCCAGAAGCAGGTGGACGGCGACGAGCGCCCCCTGGCCGGCATGACGCAGGCCTATTTCGTCTTGTCGCAGACCGCCGAGCACCGCAAGGACTATCGCGCCGCAGAAGGCTGGCTCGCCAAGATCGACAGCCCCGAAGACCTCACCGCCACCCAGCTGCGCCGCGCCATGCTGCTGGCCCGCCAGGGCAAGCTCGACGAGGGCCGCGAACTCATCCGCGCCCTGCCCGGCGACACGCCCGAGCAGCAGCGCCAGAAGCTGATGGCCGAGGTGCAGCTGCTGCGCGACACCAAGCACTACCAGGAAGCCTACGACCTGCTGGCCAAGGCCAGCGCGGCCGCGCCCAACGACGCAGACCTGATCTACGACCAGGCCATGGTGGCCGAGAAGCTCAACCGCATGGACGACATGGAGCGGCTGCTGCGCCGCCTGATCGCCATGAAGCCGGACAACCAGAACGCCTACAACGCGCTGGGCTACTCGCTGGCCGATCGCAACGTGCGCCTGGACGAAGCGCGCACGCTCATTCAGAAGGCCGTGCAGCTGGCGCCGGACGACCCCTTCATTGCCGACAGCCTGGGCTGGGTCGAATTCCGCAGGGGCAACACGCAGGAGGCCACGCGCATCCTCGAGGCCGCCTACAAGCAGCGCCCCGACCCCGAGATCGGCGCGCACCTCGGCGAGGTGCTGTGGACCTCGGGCCAGCGCGACCGCGCCATGGCCATCTGGAAGGAAGCCCTGCAGGCCGACGCCGAGAACGAAACGCTGCAGGAAACCCTCAAGCGCCTGCGCGCCAAGCCGTGATCACGCGGCGCCTGACGTTGGCGGCCGCTGCGGCCGTGCTGTCGACTGCCCTCGCAGGCTGCGCCGGGGTTGGCGGGCTTGCGGCGCCCGAGGCCGCCGCGGGCCATTGGAGTGGCCGCATGTCGCTGCGCGTGGACAGCGCGCCGCCGCAAAGCTTCTCGGCCTTCTTCGACCTGCGCGGCAACGCCAAGGCCGGCCAGTTGCAGCTGACCAGCCCCATCGGCAGCACGCTGGGCCTGGCCAAATGGTCGCCCGGCATGGCCACGCTGCAGACCGGCTCGGACATCCGGCAGTTCGATTCCATCGAGCTGATGATCGAAGCCGCCACCGGCGCCGCCATTCCGCTGGACGCGCTGTTCGGCTGGCTGGACGGCCAGCAGCAAAGCGTGCCGGGCTGGCGCGCCGACCTGAGCCAGGTCGGCGCCGGCCGGCTGCAGGCCTTGCGCGATTCGCCAACGCCGACGGCCGACCTTCGCATCGTGTTCGAGCGCCCGCAATGAAGGCCATCTACGACCTGCCGGCGCCGGCCAAGCTCAACCTCTTCCTGCACATCACCGGCCGCCGCGCCGACGGCTACCACCTGCTGCAGTCGGCGTTCATGCTGATCGACTGGTGCGACACGCTGCACGTCGAGCTGCGTTCTGACGGAAAGCTCTCGCGCGAAGACCTCACCACCGAGCTGCCCGCCGACGACCTGGTGCTGCGCGCCGCACGTGCGCTGCAGGCCCTGGCGCCTGCCGGCCGGGGCGCGCACATCGGCGTGGCCAAGCACGTGCCGGCGCAGGCAGGCATGGGCGGCGGCTCGTCGGATGCGGCCACCTGCCTGCTCGCGCTCAACCGCCTGTGGAATCTCGGCCTGCCGCTCGCCACGCTCGAGAAAGTGGGGCTTTCGCTGGGGGCCGACGTACCTTTCTTCCTGCGCGGCCGCAACGCGTGGGTGGAAGGCATTGGCGAACTCATCACGCCCATCGAGCTGCCTGCGGCCGAGGTCGTGGTGGTCAAGCCCGACCAGGGCCTGGACACAAAATCAATTTTTATTTCGCCAGACCTCGAGCGCGCCACAAAGCCTGCTACAATCTCTGGCTTTGCTGCATGTAGTGCACAAGGGGCCAAACAAATGTTCGGCTTCGGGCGCAACGACCTGCAGCCGGTTGCTCAAAGGCTCTGTCCTGCGGTTACCCAAGCCATCGACTGGCTGGGCACCAAGGGGCTCCAGGCAAGAATGACCGGTTCGGGCAGCGCGGTATTCGCGTTGAGCGCAGCAAGATTGCATGAAACGGATCTGTCCGATGCGCCGCAAGGCTGGTCGGTTCGTCAATGCAGGAATTTGTCGGTCCATCCCCTGGCCGGGTGGGCAGACAGCGACAATTCATAGGTCGCCGGAAATTGTTCCGGTGTCCCGTGTAGGGGAGTCGCCAAGCTGGTTAAGGCACTGGATTTTGATTCCAGCATGCAAAGGTTCGAATCCTTTCTCCCCTGCCAAATTTTCTCGATAGATCGTCAAACCAAAGAAAGGCCCGAAAGGGCCCTTTTCGTTTCGCCGGGACGCACGCATGCAGGCTCCACATCCTGATTTCATGGTTTTCACCGGCAACGCCAACCCCGGTCTTGCCGCCGAAATTGCGCAGAACCTCGGAACCACGCTGGGCCAGGCCCGCGTCGGCCGCTTCTCCGACGGCGAGGTCACCGTCGAGATCAACCAGAACGTCCGCGCCCGAGACGTCTTCGTGGTGCAGTCCACCTGCGCCCCGACCAACGAAAACCTGATGGAACTGCTGATCATGGTCGACGCGCTCAAGCGCGCCTCGGCCGAGCGGATCAGCGCCGTCATTCCCTACTTCGGCTATGCCCGCCAGGACCGCCGCCCGCGTTCGAGCCGCGTGCCGATCTCGGCCAAGGTGGTGGCCAACCTGCTGCAGACCGTGGGTGTGAGCCGCGTGCTGACCATGGACCTGCACGCCGACCAGATCCAGGGCTTCTTCGACATCCCGGTCGACAACATCTACGCCTCGCCGGTGCTGCTGGGCGACCTGCGCGCCAAGAACTACGAAGACCTGATCGTGGTCTCGCCCGACGTGGGCGGCGTGGTTCGCGCCCGTGCGCTGGCCAAGCAGCTGGGCACCGACCTGGCCATCATCGACAAGCGCCGCCCCAAGGCGAACGTGAGCGAGGTGATGAACGTCATCGGCGAAATCGACGGCCGCAACTGCGTGATCATGGACGACATGATCGACACCGCCGGCACGCTGGTGAAGGCGGCCGAGGTGCTCAAGGAGCGCGGCGCGAAGAAGGTCTATGCGTATTGCACGCACCCCATCTTCTCGGGCCCGGCCATCGAGCGCATCACGCAATCCGCACTGGACGAAGTGGTGGTGACCAACACCATCCCGCTGTCCGACAGCGCAGGCGGCTGCAGCAAGATCCGCCAGCTGTCCGTGGCGCCCCTGATCGCCGAGACGGTGCAGCGCATCGCCAAGGGCGATTCGGTCATGAGTTTGTTTTCGGACCAGGACAACCTTTTCTAAGGGAATCGGGTCCGGACCAAGAGCGGGCTCTCGAAACGAGAGCCCTTTTTCAATCGGCGCCGCACTGGTCGCGGTCGGCGTCACAAGGAGTTAGCTATGAAATTCGTCGCTTTTGAGCGCGCCAAGCAGGGTACGGGTGCGAGCCGCCGTCTGCGCATCTCGGGCAAGACGCCCGGTATCGTCTACGGTGGCGAGGCCCAGCCGCAACTGATCGAACTCGATCACAACGCCCTGTGGCACGCCCTGAAGAAGGAAGCCTTCCACTCGTCCATCCTCGAGATGGAACTGAACGGCAGCGTCAGCAAGGTCCTGCTGCGCGACGTGCAATACCACCCGTTCAAGCAACTGGTGCAGCACATCGACTTCCAGCGCGTTGACGCCCGCACCCGCCTGACGGCCAAGATCCCCCTGCACTTCAAGGGCGAGGAAGAGTCCGACGCCGTCAAGCTGCAGCACAACCTGGTCAACCACGTGATGACCGAACTCGAGATCAGCTGCCTGCCGGCCGACCTGCCCGAGTTCATCGAAGTCGACCTGTCCAAGCTGACCGACGGCGCCACGCTGACTGTGAAGGACCTGCAACTGCCCAAGGGCGTGAAGTACGTTCCGCACGGCAACAAGGTCAACCCCGTGGTGGTGTCGGCCGTGGCTCCGCGCGTGGAAGAAGAAGCCGCCCCCGCTGCCGAAGGCGCTGCCGCCGAAGCCGCTGCGCCGGCTGCCAAGCCCGCCAAGGGCAAGAAGTAATCAGCGTTCGAGCAACGCGATTGCGACAAACGGCCCGCCTAGCGGGCCGTTTTTCTTTCTGCTTTCCGATAATTGCGCATGATCAAGTTGTTCGTCGGCCTGGGCAATCCAGGCCCTGAGTACGAGGCCACGCGGCACAACGCCGGCTTCTGGTGGGTCGACGCGCTGGCGCGCGAGCTCAAGGTGTCGCTGGTGCCCGAGCGCAGCTACCACGGCTTCGCGGCCCGGGCCAATGTGGGCGGCCAGAGCGTGTGGCTGCTGGAGCCGCAGACCTTCATGAACCTGTCGGGCAAGTCAGTGTCGGCGCTGGCGCGCTTCTTCAAGATCGCACCCGAGGAAATCCTGGTGGTGCACGACGAACTCGACGTGCTGCCCGGCCAGGCCAAGCTCAAGTTCGGCGGCAGCCACGCAGGGCACAACGGGCTGCGCGACATCCACGCACAACTGGGCACCGGCGACTACTGGCGGCTTCGCCTCGGCATCGGCCACCCCGGCGCCAAGTCGGAAGTGGTGAGCTGGGTGCTGAAGAAGCCCCTGCGTGAACATCGCGAGGCCATCGACGACGCCATCGTCCGCACGCTGAAGGCCGTGCCCGCGCTGGTGGCCGGCGAAATGGACAAGGCCACGCTACTTGTTCACACCAGCAAGCCTCCACGGCCCAAGCCGCCCCGCAAGGAGCCCACAGAAGGAGGCGAACCGGCGGCAAACTAGCGGCATTCCAAAAAAAGAGAGATGAGAGAGGGAGGAATGCATGCCGCGGCTGTCACCGCTTCTTGGGATCGCGCTCGCCTGCGTGGTCGCAACAACCCATTCGATTTCAATCGCCGCACCCAGCGGCATCTGGCGCTGCGCCGGCAATAGCTATTCAGATGCGCCCTGCAGCGGCGGGACGCAGCTGGACTCGCCCGCACCGCCCTCGGCCCAGGAGCGAAGCCAGCGAGATGCCAGCACGCGCCGCGACCAGGCGGCTGCCGACCGCATGCAGCGTGAACGGCTGCAACTCGAAGCCCAGCCCGGCCAGGCCGTCGTGATCGGGTCGACTTCACGCGATTCATTCGGCGCCCCAACCTCGCCGGGCCTTGCCAAGCCGGACAAGAAGAAAAAAAGCGCGCGAACCAGAAAGTCCGACGAGTTCGTCGCGACCTATGCCGACCCGCATACCCAGCCGGCCGGCAAGAAGAAGAAATCGAGGAAGTAGCCCGCGGGCCCCGCGCTCGTCAGGATGCCGAGGCCGGCGGCACAGGCCCCGTCGCATCGGCTTCCTTGGCCTTTTCGCGAGCCGCCTTCTGCGCCGTCAGCCGCTCGAACTTCTGCCAGAGCGTCTCGCGCGTCTCGACATGGGCGGGGTTCACCGGAATGCACGCGACAGGGCATATCTGCACGCATTGCGGCTCGTCGAAGTGGCCAACGCATTCGGTGCACTTGTGCGGATCGATCTCGTAGATCTCCTCGCCCATGTAGATGGCGTCGTTGGGGCACTCCGGCTCGCACACATCGCAGTTGATGCATTCGTCGGTGATCATGAGGGCCATGGGCGAATTATCCCGCCGCTGCCGCTCTCTCGCCGCCGTGCGTTGCCAAAGCCCCAGGGGCAGCATAGGGTGACACGCGCTGACATTCATTGCCGGCACAGGTTATGCTGCGGCCCGCCCTATGAGTCTGTTCCTGTTCAAGCGCATCCTGACGCTGATCGCCACGCTGATCGGCACCTCGATCATCGTTTTCCTGGTCCTCGAGATCCTCCCCGGCAATGCCGCCCAGATGCTGATGGGCGCCGATGCCTCGCCCGACGCAGTGGCGGCGCTGGCCACCAAGCTCGGGCTGGACCAGCCGGCCTGGACCCGCTACTGGCATTGGGTGGGCGGCCTGCTCACCGGCGACCTGGGCAACAGCTACGCCTACGGCTCGCCGGTGCTCGACCTGGTGCTCGAACGCCTGGCCCTGACCATTCCGCTGGCCCTGATGGCCATGGCATTGACCACGGTGCTCGCACTGATCGTGGGCGTGACCGCCGCGGCCAAGCACAACAAGATGGGCGACGTGGGCCTGATGGGGCTGACGCAGGTGGGCATCGCCATTCCCAACTTCTGGTTCGCCATCCTGCTGATCCTGGTGTTCTCGGTGGAGCTGCAGTGGTTCTCGGCCGGCGGCTTCGACGGCTGGAGCGAAGGCATCCTGCCGGGCCTGAAGGCGCTGCTGCTGCCGGCCCTGTCGCTGGCGGTGGTGCAGGCGGCCATCCTGGCGCGCATCACGCGCTCGGCGGTCCTGGAAGTGATGCGCGAAGACTTCGTGCGAACCGCGCGCGCCAAGGGCGTGTCCCAGCGCGCCGTGCTCTGGGGCCACGTGCTGCGCAACGCCATGATCCCGGTGGTGACGGTGATGGGCCTGCAGTTCTCCGAGCTGCTGGCCGGCACCATCGTGGTGGAAAACGTGTTCTACCTGCCCGGGCTGGGCAAGCTCATCTTCCAATCCATCAGCAATCGCGACCTGATCGTGGTGCGCAATTGCGTGATGCTGCTGGCCGCCATGGTGGTCATCGTCAACTTCGTGGTGGACGTGACGTACGCCCTCATCGACCCCCGCCTGAAGGCCAGCGACATCTGATCCGGTCCCGTCATGAGCAGCCTTCCCGCCAGCCTCCCATCCACTCCCGCTGCGCAACTGCCCGGCTTCTGGCGCCGCGCATTGCACCACCGCAGCTTCGTCATCGGCGCGGTGCTCAGCGCCTTGCTGGTCCTGGCCGCCGCCGTCTCGTATGTCTGGACGCCCTGGTCGCCCTACGACATGGACATGGCCAACAAGCTGCAGGGCCCTGGCAGCGCGCACTGGCTGGGCACCGACGTGTTCGGGCGCGACGTGGCCTCGCTGCTGCTGGTGGGCGCACGCGCCTCGATCCTGGTGGGGGTGATCGCGGTGGGCATCGGCCTGGTCGCGGGCACGGCGCTGGGCCTGCTGGCGGCGGCGCGCCGCGGCTGGGTCGAGGAGGCCGTGATGCGCCTGAGCGACTTCACGCTGGCCTTTCCCGCGATTCTCTCGGCCATCATGATGACCGCGGTGTTCGGCCCGGGCATCGTCAACGCGATCATCGCGATCGGCATCTACAACATCCCCACTTTTGCGCGCATCTCGCGCGCCTCGGCCAACGCGGTGTGGTCGCGCGAATACGTGGCGGCTGCGCGGGCCTGCGGCAAGGGCTCGCTCGCCATCACCATGCAGCACGTGCTGCCCAACATCTCGGCGGTGCTGATCGTGCAGAGCACCATCCGCTTTGCCATCGCCATCCTGGCCGAGGCGGCGCTGTCCTACCTGGGGCTGGGCACGCAGCCGCCGCAGCCCTCGTGGGGCCGCATGCTGGCCGAGGCGCAGACCATGATGTGGCAGGCACCCCTGCTGGCCGTGTTCCCGGGCATGGCGATCGCGTTCGCGGTGCTGGGCCTGAACCTGCTGGGCGACGGCCTGCGCGATCTGCTCGATCCGCGCCTGGCCCGGGCGCGCTGAACTTCCTTCTTCACTCCCGCATGGCATTGCTAGAAGTCAACGACCTGCACATCCGCCTGCAGACGCAGCGCGGCCCCGCCGACGCGGTGCGCGGCATCAGTTTCGAACTCGGGCGCGGCGAAACGCTGGGCATCGTCGGCGAGTCGGGCTGCGGCAAGTCCATCACCGTCCAGTCGCTGATGGGCCTGCTGCCGTCCACCGCGCACGTGGGCGGCAGCATCCGCTTCGACGGCCAGGAACTGGTGGGCCTGCCCGAGCGCGAGATGTGCCGCATCCGCGGCAACCGCATCGGCATGATCTTCCAGGAGCCGATGACGGCGCTGAACCCGGTGCACACCATCGCGCGCCAGGTGAGCGAACCCCTGCGCCTGCACCGGGGCCTCTCGGCCGCCGATGCGCGCAAGGAAGCCCTGGCCCTGCTCGACCGGGTGGGCATTCCCGATGCCGCATCGCGCCTGGACGCCTACCCGCACCAGTTCTCCGGCGGGCAGCGCCAGCGCATCGGCATCGCGATGGCGCTGGCCTGCGGCCCCGACCTGCTGATTGCCGACGAACCCACCACCGCGCTGGACGTGACCATCCAGAAGCAGATCCTGGAGCTCATCCGCGGCCTGGTGGCCGAGCGCGGCATGGCGCTCATCCTCATTTCGCACGACCTGGGCGTGATTGCGCAGAGCGTCTCGAAGATGCTGGTGATGTATGGCGGCAGCATTGTCGAGAGCGGTCCGACGGCGGCCGTGTTCGCCGACCGCGAGCACCCCTACACCCAAGGCCTGTTCGCTGCGCGCCCCGCCTTGAATGCGCCGCGCGGCCAGCGCCTGGCCACCATCCGCGGCAGCGTGCCCGAACTGGTGGACCTGCCGCCGGGCTGCCCCTTTGCGGGGCGCTGCCAGTTCACGGCTGAGTCCTGCCACAACATCCGGCCCGAAGCCACGCAGCTTGCGCAAGGCCACAAGGTGCGCTGCATCCGCCTGGACGCCGTGCGCCAAGCCGGGCTTGAAAAGGAAGTTGCTTGAGCTCCACCCCGCTTCTCGAAGTCACCGACCTGGTGCGCCACTACAGCCTGCCGCGCGAAAGCCTGTTCGCACCGCCGCCGCAGGTGAAGGCGCTCAACGGCGTGAGCTTCTCGCTCGAAGCCGGCCGCAGCCTGGGCATCGTGGGGGAATCGGGTTCGGGCAAGTCGACCATCGCGCGGCTGGTGATGGCGCTGGACCACCCCACCGCGGGCGCAGTGAAGCTGCTGGGCCGCGACCTGCACCGCCTGCCCAGGGACGAGTTGCGCCTGGCGCGGCGCGACGTGCAGATGGTGTTCCAGGACCCGTATGGTTCGCTCGATCCGCGCCAGACGGTGGAACGCATCGTGGCCGAGCCCCTGGGCGTGCTGGACAGCAGCTCGCGCGCGGAGCAGCGCGAGCGCGCGGCCGAGTCGCTGGCTTCCGTGGGCCTGCGCAGCACCGACCTGCAGAAGTACCCGCACGAATTTTCAGGCGGCCAGCGCCAGCGCATCGCGATTGCGCGCGCCCTCATCACGCGGCCCAAGCTCATCGTGGCCGACGAGCCGGTGAGCGCGCTCGACGTGTCGGTGCAGGCCCAGGTGCTCAACCTGATGCAGGACCTGCAGCAGCAGTTCGGCGTGAGCTACCTGCTCATCAGCCACGACCTGGCGGTGGTGAACCACCTGTGCGACGAGGTGTGCGTGCTGCACCGCGGCCTGGTGGTGGAACGCGGCGCACCCTCGCAGCTCTTCGCGCATGCGCAACACCCCTATACCCAGGCACTTCTTGCAGCCGTGCCGCGCGCCGAGCCGCCCCCGAGCGCCTCCCCGATGGCGGCCCACGCCTGAGTTGTTGTAACGTTATTGTTTCCAACCATTAATTCCCCGTTCTGGAGCCATACGTCATGTTGAAACGCCGCACCCTCCTGACCACTGCCGCGCTCGGCACCCTGCCGCTGGCCGTGCCCAGCGCATTTGCGCAGGCCAACAAGAGCGCCATGGTGCTGGGGATGACGTTGGAGCCGCCAGGCCTGGACCCGACCGCCAACGCCGCCGCGGCCATCGGCGAGATCGTGCTCTACAACATCATGGAGACGCTCACCAAGATCAACCCCGACGGCAAGGTCACGCCCCTGCTGGCCGAAAGCTGGGAGATCTCGCCCGACCTGCGCACCTACACCTTCAAGCTGCGCAAGGGCGTCAAGTTCAGCAACGGCGAGCCCTTCAATGCGCAGACCGTCAAGTTCGCCTTCGACCGCGCCGGCAGCGAGAAGAGCACCAACAAGGACAAGCGCACCTTTGCCAACCTGAGCACGCAGGTGGCTGACGAGCACACGGTCGTGCTGATCAACAAGGAGATCGACCCCGACCTGCCCTTCCTGCTGGGCCAGCCGACGGCGGTCATCGTCGAGCCCAAGAGCGCGGACAACAACGCCACGCAGCCGGTGGGCACGGGGCCCTACACGCTGCAGAACTGGGTCAAGGGTTCCTCGCTGGTGCTTGCGGCCTGGGACGGATTCCGCAACCCGTCGGCCATCAAGCTCAAGCGCGTGACCTTCCGCTTCATTTCGGATTCGGCCGCGCAAGCCACCGCGCTCCTGGCCGGCGACGTGGACGCCTTCCCGCGCATCGGCACGCGCGTGGTGCCGCAGTTCAAGGCCAACCCGCAGTTCCAGGTGATTCTGGGCGGCTCGCGCGCCAAGACGATCCTGGCCATCAACAACAAGAAGAAGCCGCTGGACGACGTGCGCGTGCGCCGCGCCATCCTGGCGGCAATCGACCGCAAGGCGGTGATCGCCGGCGCGGCCGACGGCTTCGGCGCGCCCATCGGCAGCCACTACGTGCCCGATGCACCCGGCTATGTGGACACCACCGGCGTCAACCCCTTCGACCCCGAGAAGGCCAAGAAGCTGCTCGCCGAAGCCGGCGTGAAGACGCCGCTCGAACTGACGATGACGGTGCCCCCGCCGCCCTACGCGCGCCAGGGCAGCGAAGTGATCGCCGCCATGCTGGCCAAGGTGGGCATCAACGTGAAGATCCAGAACGTGGAATGGGCGCAGTGGCTGTCCAACACCTACGGCGGCCCGCACAACTACGACCTGTCCATCGTCTCGCACGTGGAGCCCTTCGACCTGGTCAACTACACCCGTCCGGACTACTACTGGGGCTACCAGTCCAAGCAGTTCGACACCGTGTACGACAAGATCAAGAGCACCGGCAGCGAGGCCGAGCGCAACAAGCTGCTGGGCGAGGCGCAGAAGATCCTCGCGCAGGACGCCGCCAACGGCTTCCTGTTCCAACCTCAATTTCCAACCGTGGCCAAGAAGGGCGTCAAGGGACTGTGGACGGCCATGCCGATCTTCTGCAACGACCTGTCGACGATGAGCTGGTGAAAAGCGGAAAACTGTATGCATTGGGCGTCGCGGAACTGGTCCGCGGCTATGCCCAGGGAGTGCTGTCACCGGTCGAGGTGATGCAATCGGTGCTCGACCGGGTCGAGAGCTGGGAAGACAAGCTGCAGGCCACCTGGCTGCTGCGCCCCGACTTCGCGCTGGAGCAGGCGCAGGCCTCCGAGGCGCGCTGGCGCCGCGGTGCGCCGCTGGGCCCGCTCGACGGCGTGCCGGTCAGCATCAAGGAGAACATCGCCACGCGCGGCGACCCGCTGCCCGCGGGCACCGCCGCGGTCGACCTGGCACCGGCGCCGGCGGACGCACCGCCCGCCGCGCGCCTGAAGGAAACCGGCGCCGTCTTCTTCGCCAAGACCACCATGCCCGACTACGGCATGCTGTCCTCGGGCCTGTCGAGCTTCCACCGGCTGGCGCGCAACCCCTGGGACCTGAGCCGCACGCCGGGCGGCTCCAGCGCCGGCGCCGGCGCTGCCGCCGCCGCGGGCTACGGCCCGCTGCACCTGGGCACGGACATCGGCGGGTCGCTGCGCCTGCCGGCCAGCTGGTGCGGCATCTTCACGCTCAAGCCCAGCCTGGGCCGCATCCCGATCGATCCGCCCTACATGGGCCGCGCTGCCGGCCCCATGACGCGCACGGTGTCCGACGCGGCGCTGGCCATGCAGGTGCTCTCCAGGCCCGATGCGCGCGACAGCATGAACCTGCCGCCGCAGGACATTCCCTGGCAGGACTTCGACGTGGAGCCCGGCCATTTGCGCGGCCTGCGCATCGGCCTGCTGCTCGATGCCGGCTGCGGCCTGGCCGTGGAGCCCGAGGTGCGCGAGGCCGTCGAGCAGGCGGCCCGCCGCCTGGAAGAGGCCGGCGCCATCATCGAGCCCATGCAGCCCTTCATGTCGCAGGCCATGCTCGACGGCATGGACCACCTGTGGCGCATGCGCTCGCTGGTGGACATGAAGGCCCTGCGCTCCGACCAGCGCGCCAAGGTGCTGCCCTACATCCGGCAGTGGGCCGAAAGTGCGGCGGAGTTCAGCGGCGAGCACGTGTTCCGCGCCTTCAGCCAGTTCCACACCACCCGGGTGGCCACGGTGCAGGCCTGCGCGCGCTTCGACTACGTGATCTCGCCGGTGGCGCCCAATCTGCCGGCGGCGGCCGAGGCGCCCTCGCCCACCAACGATCCGCTGCGGCCGCTGGAACACATCGGCTTCACCGTGCCCTACAACATGTCGGAACAGCCGGCGGCCTCCATCAACTGCGGCTACAGCAGCGGGGGCCTGCCCATCGGCCTGCAAATCGCGGGACAGCGCTTCGACGACCTGGGGGTGCTGCGCGTGGCGCGCGCCTTCGAGCAGATCCGGGGAGAACAGCATCCATGGCCGGAGCCGGCGAACGCCTGAGGCAGGCGCTGGGCAGGCCCGAGGTTCAGTCCCAAGCCGTTCGCCTGGCGCTGTATTCGTCGGCCGCCACCATCGGCAGCTTTGCGGCCTACTGGACGCTGCTGGCCATGCGCCAGGGGCCCATGCTGTTCAATGCGCGCAAGCTGCCGGTGGTGCACCTGTCGGATGCCTTCTCGACCTATTCGCACGTGGTGCCGGGCGGCATGGTGCGCGGCTATGTCTATCACCCGCAGGGCGAGGAGGCGCTGCAAGACCTCTTCGTGTATTTCGCCGGACGCGGCGAGGACGTCCGCGCCACCGCGCAAGCGCTGCACTGGCTGCCCGAGGGATTCGGCTTCGCGGCGGTCAACTACCGGGGCGTGGCCGATTCCGAAGGGCATCCGTCCGAGGTCGCTTCGGTGCAGGACGCCCGCCGCCTGGCCAGCCATCTGCGCAAGGCCTTCCCGAATGCACGCCTGCACATCGTGGGGCGCAGCCTGGGCACCGGCGTGGCCATCCAGCTGGCGGCGCGCCAGCAGTTCGCCAGCCTGCAACTGGTGACGCCCTACGACTCGATGCTGGAAGTGCTCAAGCTGCGCTTTCCGCTGGTGCCGCTGTCGCTGCTGCTGCGCCACCGCTTCGACTCGCTCGAGCATTCGAAGGGAGTGGCAGCCAAGAGCCAGGTGCTGCTGGCCGAGCAGGACGTGGTGGTGCCGCACGAGCATTCGAAGCGCCTCATCGACGCCTGGCCGACCCCGATGAGCGTGGAGACCATTCCCGGCTCGGACCACCACAACATCATGAAGGTGGAAGAGACCTGGCTGCGCCTGGTGGACTTTGCGCTGGGCGCGGTGATTCCGGCCTCCAGGACGGCCTGAGTGCGGGAGCTGCTAGCGCAGCTCCTGCGACAGCAGCTCGCGCACCCGCGTCACCAGCTCGGCTTCGCCGCGCCGCGGGGGCAGCAGGTGAAAGTCCACGCGCGGCAGTGCCGGCAGGCCATGCGGCGGCGCCAGCAAGCCCACGCCGTCGGCCAGCGCCGACTCGTTGAGGCACGCCACGCCCAGCCCAGCCGCCAGCGCCGACTGCAAGCCCGCCACGCCCGAAGCCACATGCGCCACGCGGTAGTCGACGCGGCGCTTTTGCAGCAGCTGCTCGGTGAACCGGCGCAGCGAGCAACCGTCGGTCAGCACCAGGAGCGGCAGAGGCTCGCCGCGCGGCTGCGGCTGCCAGCCGGACGACGCCATCCACGCCAGCGACTCGCGGCGAAGCATTCCGGCCGCCGACTTGCGCTCGGCCACGCGCATGGACAGGCCGATGTCGGTCTCGCCGCGCGCGTGCATGGCTTCGACCTCGGTGCTCTTCTTGATGGTCACGTTCAGTCGCATGCGCGGATGCCCCTGGGCCAGTCGCGCAAGCAGGCGCGCGAGTTCGCGCGGGCGGAAGTAGTCGGTCACCGCGAGGCGAAGCTCGCCCTGCAGCGTTTGGCCGCGCAGGTCGCGCAGCGCGTCGTCGGCCAGCGCCACCAGCCGCTCGCCATGCGCGCGCAGGCGGTCGCCCGCCGCCGTGGGCAGCACGCCGGCCTTGCTGCGCGCCAGCAGGCTCTGGCCGACGCATTCCTCCAGCTTGCGCATCTGCTCGCTCACCGCCGATTGCGATAGGAAAACGCGCGGCGCGGCGGCGGTGAGACTGCCCGCGTCGAGCACCGCGAGAAAGGTGCGAAGCTGGTCGAGATCGAGACTTTGCATCCGGGCAATCCATCTGATTTTCAGATGACAAGCATCATATCTTCCCGCTTTTCCTTTGGATGGATTGAACCAAGAATCACCCCATCGACATCAAAAAGGAAAGCGAGCACACCATGCCCCACGTCGTGATTCATCTCCCCGGCCAACCCGATGCCAGGCTCACCCGCCAGGTGGTCGAGCAGGTCGATGCGCTCACGCAGGAGATCCTGGGCAAGCAGTTGCCGGTGATTGCCGCCACGGTGCAGTACATCCCGGCGGATCAGTGGTTCATCGGCGGGCAGACGCTGGCCGAGCTCGGCAAGTCGGCCTTCCACCTGGACATCAGCATCACCGACGAGACCAACACCAAGGGCGAGAAGGCACGCTACCTGAAGGCGGTGTTCGACGCCATGGCGCGGCTGCGGCCCGACCTGCACGAGGTGTCCTACGTCTACCTCATCGACGCCCGCGCCGCCGCCTACGGCTATGGCGGCAAGACGCAGGAGTTCCGGCACCAGCAGGCAGGGGTGTAGGCCACGGCTCTTGCAAGCAGCGGCAGAATAGGCCGCATGCAAGACAGCCTCGGCAACACGCTCAGCCTGACCGACGGCGCCAGCATTGGCGCCGTCAACGACTTCGTGGAGGGCTTCATCTCCAGCGAGGCACGGGCCGTCAACGTTCTGGGCGCCGGCGAGGACGCGAGCCCCATCGTGCAGGCGTACTGCGCTGCGCTGCACATGTTTGCCGAATCACGCGACGCGGTGGCCAACGCCCTGCCCTTCCTGCGCCGCGCGCAGGCGGGCGCGGCCGGTGCCTCGCCACGCGAGCAGCGCTTCATCGCGGCCATTGCCGCGTGGGCGGAAGGCGACATCGGCCGCGCCATCGTGCTGCACCAGGAACAGGCACGGGAATATCCCCGAGACCTCGCATCGCTCAAGCTCGGCCAGTACCACGCCTTCAACACCGGCGACTGCCCAGGCATGCTGCGCCTGGCGCTGGCGGCGCTGCCAGCGTCGAGCGACGTGCCTTATGTGCACGGCATGGCCGCCTTCGGCTATGAGCAATGCCACCTCATGCGCGAGGCCGAGCAAAGCGCCCGCCGCGCCATTGCCATGTGCCGCAAGGAGCCCTGGGCCCACCACGCGCTGGCCCACGTGATGCTCACCGAAGGGCGCCTGGCCGAAGGGCTGGACTTCATGCAAGGCGTGAGCGACAGCTGGACCGGCCTGAATTCCTTCATGCTCACGCACAACTGGTGGCACGTGGCCCTGTTCCTCATCGACTTGGGTCGGGACACGGAAGCGCTGGCGGTGTACGACCAGCATGCGTGGGGCGTGGAAAAGGCCTATTCGCAGGACCAGATCGGCGCGGTGTCGCTGCTCGCGCGGCTGGAGCTGGCGGGCATCGAGGCCGGCGAAGCGCGCTGGAGCGAACTGGCCGACTGGCTCGCCGTGCGCACGCACGACCACGTGCTGCCATTTCTCGATCTGCAATACCTCTACGGCCTGGCGCGCGCAGGCAGGCCTCAGGCCGATGAACTGCAGCGCAACATCGAGGCCCATGCGCCCGTTGCGCCGCCTTCGGTGCGGGCGGCCTGGGAGCGTGTGTGCGTGCCGGCCGCGCGAGGGCTTGTGGCGCATGCGCGCGGCGACTGGTCCGGTGCCGTCGAGGGCCTGGGCACCGCCTTGCCGCGTCTGGTGGAAATCGGCGGCAGCCACGCGCAGCGCGACCTGTTCGAGCAGCTCTACCTCGATGCGCTGATCAGGAGCGGCGAGCCTTCCCGCCTGGCCAGCGCGCAGGGACAGCTGCAGCGCCAGCTCAACACCCAGCCCGAATCGCGGCGCCTGGCGCGCCAGGCGAAGCAGGTTTACGCCGCGCTGGGCTTGCCCACCACGTAGCGCTTCTGGTCGTAGGTTGGCTGGGCGGGCAGGTCGGCCAGGTGCCGCGTGTCGGCCCAGTCGACGATCTCGATGTTCTCGGGCAATGCCGCATCGGCAATGCGGATGCGGTTGAAGCCGGCGTTGGGGATCTCGCTCTGGCGCGGCCCGTTCAGGCCCAGTCCGCGCGCGGTGCGCCAGACCATGTCCAGCGCGCCGCCGTGGGTGAACACCAGCACCGTCTGCCCGACGTGCGCCTGCGCGATCTTCGCCAGCGCGGCGATGACGCGCGTGTGGAACTGCCGGGCCGATTCGCCATCGGGCATGGCGTGGTGCTCCTGGAACTTGAGCCAGTCTTCCCAGGCGCGCGGATGCTGCGCCTGGATCTCGTCGGCCCGCATGCCCTCCACCGCGCCGAAGTGCTGCTCGCGCAGCGCCGCGTCCAGCGCGATGGGCAGCGACAGCTGCGAGGCGGTGGGTGCCGCCGTCTGCTGGCAGCGCATCAGGTCGCTACACACCAGGTGCTGCGCCTGCTCGCGGGCCATGCGCAGGCCCAGGCGGCGGGCCTGCTCGTGGCCCATGTCGTTCAGCGGGACGTCGATGTGGCCTTGAAAACGCAGCTCACGGTTCCAGTCGGTTTCGCCGTGGCGGATCAGGATGAGTTCGGTGGACATAGATATAGAACGCAACCATTGTCCACGCGGGACCCTGGTTGCGCGAGCATGCCCGCTCCGGGTGACGGGATAAAGACGGCTGGTGTGGCGTTACCGCCATGCAGCAAGCCGAAAGCTCGGATCTGTCAGTCCAGTATCAGCTGCGTCTGCGTCACCACCGCGCAGAGCTTGCCATCGGCGTTGCGGATGGAGGTCTGCCACACCTGCGTGGTGCGGCCGCGGTGCAGGGCCACGCTCTCGCCCTGCACGGTGGTGCCCACCTTGGCGCCGGCGATGAACTTGGTGCTGGAGTCGGTGGTGGTGGTCTTCTTGCCCGGCGGCAGGTTGAGCACCGTGCCCACCGCGCCGAGCGTGTCGGCAAAAGCCATGTAGGCGCCCCCGTGCAATATGCCGCCGGCCGTGCACAGGTCGGGCCGCACCTGCATGCTGGCGAGCACGCGCTCGGGGCTCAGCTCTTCCAGCGTCACGCCCATCAGGCCGGGGAACAGGGGCTCCAGGAGCTTGTGCATCTTGTCGCGGTCGATCATGTGTTCGCTCTCTCTTTTTTCAGGCGTGGATCTCGACTTCGGCCTCGATCTCGACCGGGATGTCGAAAGGCAGCTCGGCCATGCCGACGGCGCTGCGCGCATGGGCGCCCACCTTGGGGCCGAAAACCTCCAGGATGAGGTCGGAAAAGCCGTTGATGACGCTGGGCTGCATGTTGAAGCCCGGCGCCGAGTTGACCATGCCGAACACCCGCGTCCAGGCCGTGATGCGGTCCAGGTCGCCGAGCGCTCGCTCCAGGCTGCCCAGCATCGCCAGGCCGACCAGCCGCGCCGCCGCCGCGCCTTGCGCCACGTCCAGCTCGCGGCCCACCTTGCCCAGCGGCTTGGCAAGCGATCCGTCGGCATCGGTGGGGCCGTGGCCCGAGATGAATGCGCGGCCGCCATGAACCCGCACGAACTGGAAGGGCAGCACGACGCCCGGTGGCGCCTTGACGGGCTGCGGCAGGACAAGGCCGAGCGCCTTGAGGCGCTGCTGTGCTGTGGGCATGGAGGCTCTCCGATTCGAGGACGGTGGTCCGCGGCTGCCGAAGCATTGTCCTTGAGCGAAGGGCAGCGGTCCATCCGGGCCGGCGCGAGGCGCGTTTCGCTTTGTCAACGCACTCAAATGCGCCATAGTGCGGCCATGCCATCGAACGCCTTGTCCGCTGCTTCCGTTCGCGCGTCGGTGCGGTGCCTTGCCCTTGCCGCATGCGCCGTTCTGCTGGCCGGCTGCGCGGGCCAGATGCAGCTGCTGGAAAACGGACGCACGCACCCCGGCAGCTACAACTCGGCCTCCGGCACGGCCGAGGCCATGATCGATGGCGTGCGCTATGCGGGCACCTTCAGCAACCCGCCCCCCATCGGCCTGGGCATCGGCGTGGGCGGCGGCAGCTGGGGCGGCGGATTCGGCAGCGTGGGCATCTCCACCGGCACGGGCTACGGCGGCGGCGGCCATGCGCTGCTGCGTACGCCCGACGGCGGCAAGGTCATCGAGTGCTACTTCTCCACCTCCTTCGGCAGCGGCCAGGGGCAGTGCGTCGGGCTGGACGGCCGCCGCTTCGTGCTGGTGATCGGCGGCGGCTGATCTCCGGCGGCGGGGCCCACCTGGGCGCACGTGGGCCCACCTGGGCGCACTCAGGCGCGCTTCAAGCAAGGCGGCGCCAAACGTCGCACACTCCAGGTTCGCGCGGCTCCGGCTTTCCGCCGCGTCTCTTTCGCAGCCGCAATGGCAGTGCCTGCTGGCTGCGTCTTTCGTTTCTCCTTTCACACAAGGCTTCATTGCTATGCGTCTCAAGAAATTCGGCCGCACCGGCCTCTTCGTGTCCGAGCTGTGCCTGGGCACCATGACCTTCGGCGGCGAAGGCGAGTTCTGGGGAAAGATCGGCACCACCCAGCAGGCCGATGCCGAGCGCCTGATCGGCCGCGCGCTGGACGCGGGCATCAATTTCATCGACACCGCCGACATGTACTCGGCGGGCCTGTCCGAACGCATCACCGGCCAGGCGCTGAAGAACCTGAAGGTGCCGCGCGAGAACGTGGTGGTGGCCACCAAGGTGTATGGCGAGACCGGCACCAAGGCGGCCAACTCGCGCGGCATGTCGCGCTACCACATCATGGATGGGGTCAAGGCCAGCCTGCAGCGGCTGCAACTGGACCACATCGACCTCTACCAGATCCACGCCTTCGACCCCGCCACGCCCATCGAGGAAGCGGTGCGCGCCATGGACGACCTGGTGCGCCAGGGCCATGTGCGCTATGTGGGCGTGTCCAACTGGGCGGCCTGGCAGATCATGAAGGCCATCGGCATTTCGCAGCGCCTGGGGCTGGCGCGCTTCGAGTCGCTGCAGGCCTACTACACCATCGCCAACCGCGACCTGGAGCGCGAGCTGGTGCCCATGCTGCAGAGCGAACAGGTGGGGCTGATGGTATGGAGCCCGCTGGCCGGCGGCCTGCTGTCGGGCAAGTTCGGCCGCCACGTGGCGCAGGACGCCGCGGCCGGCAGCCGGCGCGCCGTGTTCGACTTTCCGCCGGTGAACGTCGAGCGGGCCTACGACTGCATCGAGGTGATGCACGGCATGGCCAAGGCGCGCGACGTGTCGGTGGCGCAGATCGCGCTGGCCTGGCTGCTGCACCAGAAGGCGGTGACCAGCGTGATCGTGGGCGCCAAGCGCATCGAGCAGCTGGACGACAACCTGGCGGCCTGCAAGGTCGACCTGTCGTCCGACGAGCTGGCCGCGCTGGACAAGGTAAGCGCATTGCCGCCCGAATATCCGGGGTGGATGTTCACGCGCCAAGGCGAGATGCGGCGCGCGCAACTGGGCCAGGCCCGCTAGCCCCAGGACAAAGCCGCCGGGCCCTTGGCAGGCGCGGCGGCTTTCGGGTCAGCGGTGTCGGCTGCTGCTTAGTCGGCGTACA
>JAFECZ010000149.1 GCA_018241905.1 Pseudomonadota bacterium | reverse complement strand
CCGCTGGTCCATGGCCAACCGCTTCCTGGTGCTGGCCGCGACGCTGTTCCTGGTCGGCGCCGGCATCTGGTCGGCCGCCCGCACGCCGGTGGATGCACTGCCCGACCTGAGCGACGTGCAGGTCATCGTGCGCACGACCTACCCCGGCAAGCCGCCGCAGGTCGTCGAAGACCTGGTCACCTATCCGCTGACCACGACCATGCTGGGCGTGCCCGGCGCCAGGACGGTGCGCGGCTATTCCTTCTTCGGCGACTCCTTCGTCCATGTGCTCTTCGACGACAAGGCCGATCCGTACTGGGCGCGCTCGCGGGTCGTCGAATACCTGAACCAGGTGCAAGGCCGCCTGCCGGCCGGCGCAACCGCCACCCTGGGCCCGGACGCCACGGGCGTGGGCTGGGTCTACGAATATGCGCTGGTCGACCGCGGCGGCAAGCACGACATCGGTCAGCTGCGCGCGCTCAACGACTGGCTGCTGAAATTCGAGCTCAAGACCGTGCCGGACGTGGCCGAGGTCGCGAGCATCGGCGGCATGGTGCGCCAATACCAGGTGGTGCTCGACCCCGACCGCATGCGCGCGCTGGGCATCACGCAGGGCATGGTGGTCGATGCGCTCAGGAAAGCCAACCAGTCCTCCGGCGGTTCCGTGGTCGAGATGGCGGAGGCGGAGTACATGGTGCGCTCGCGCGGATTCCTCGCGTCGCTGGACGACTTGCGCGCCGTCCCGCTGGCCGCGAGCGGGGCCACGCCGGTCCTGCTGCGCGACGTGGCCACGGTGCAGGTGGGCCCTGAGATGCGCCGCGGCGTCGCCGAGCTCGACGGCCAGGGCGAGGTCGTGGGCGGCGTGGTGGTCATGCGTTCTGGCAAGAATGCCCGCACCACCATCGACGCGGTCAAGGCCAGGCTCGAGGCGCTCAAGCCCAGCCTGCCGCAGGGCGTGGAGGTGGTGCAGACCTACGACCGCTCCAGGCTCATCGACCGCGCGGTGGACAACCTGCGCGAAAAGCTCGTGGAGGAATTCATCGTCGTGGCGCTGGTCTGCGCGGTGTTCCTCTTTCACCTGCGCTCGGCCCTGGTGGCCGTCGTGACGCTTCCGGTCGGCGTGCTCGCGGCCTTCGTCGTGATGCACTGGCAGGGCATCAGCGCCAACATCCTGTCGCTGGGCGGCGTCGCCATCGCGCTGGGGGCCATGGTCGATGCATCGGTGGTCCTGGTGGAGGCCGCGCACAAGCGCCTGGAGCACTTCGAAGCGCAGCACGCCCGGCGGCCGTCGGCCGCCGAGCACTGGGAGCTGGTCGCGCTGGCGGCGACGGAAGTCGGCCCGGCGCTGTTCTTCTCGCTGCTGGTCATCACGCTGTCCTTCCTGCCGGTGTTTTCTCTGGAGGCACAGGAGGGCCGCCTGTTCTCCCCGCTGGCGTTCACCAAGACCTACGCCATGGCCGCGGCGGCCGGCCTTTCGGTCACGCTGGTGCCGGTGCTCATGGGCTACCTCGTGCGCGGGCGGATTCCGAAGGAGACGGCCAACCCCGTCAATCGCTTCCTCATCGCCGCGTATCGACCGGCGCTGGCTGCGGTGCTGCGGCATCCAAGGGCGACCCTGCTCGTGGCCGCGCTGGTCCTGGCCGCCACGGCCGTTCCGGCCATGCGCCTGGGCGGCGAGTTCATGCCGCCGCTGGACGAAGGCGACCTGCTCTACATGCCGTCGGCGCTGCCCGGCATCTCGGTGTCCAAGGCCTCGGAGGTCCTGCAGCAGACCGACAGGCTCATCAAGACCGTGCCCGAGGTCGAGCGCGTGTTCGGCAAGGCCGGCCGCGCAGACACGGCCACCGATCCGGCGCCGCTGGAGATGTTCGAGACCACCATCCAGTTCAAGCCGCGCGACCAGTGGCGGCCGGGCATGACGCCGGACAAACTGGTCGAGGAACTGGACCGCACGGTGAAGGTTCCGGGCCTGTCGAACGTCTGGGTTCCGCCCATTCGCAACCGCATCGACATGCTGGCCACTGGCATCAAGAGCCCGGTGGGCATCAAGGTGGCGGGCACCGACCTGGCCACCATCGACCGGCTGGCGCGGCAGATCGAGGCGGCCGTGCGCAGCGTGCCGGGGGTGTCCTCCGCGCTGGCCGAACGGCTGGCGGGCGGCAGGTACATCGATGTCGACGTGGACCGCTACGCCGCAGCCCGCCTTGGCTTGTCGGTGGCCGATGTCCAGGCGGTGGTGTCCACCGCCGTCGGCGGCGACAACGCGGGCGAAGTCGTCCAGGGCCGCGAGCGTTTTCCGGTGAACGTGCGCTACCCGCGGGAGATTCGCGATTCGCTCGAGCGGCTGCGGCAACTGCCCTTCGTGACCGACAAGGGCGCCACGGTGCTTCTGCAGGATGTCGCCCGCATCGCCATCCAGGACGGGCCGCCCATGATTCGCAGCGAGAACGCCCGCCTGTCGGGCTGGGTGTACGTGGACGTGCGCGGCAGGGACTTGCGCTCGGTGGTCCACGAGATGCAGGCTGCGGTCGGCCAGCAGGTCGCCTTGCCGGCCGGATATGCCCTGAGCTGGTCCGGCCAGTTCGAATACCTCGAGCGGGCCACGCAGCGGCTGAAGCTGGTCGTGCCGGTCACGCTGGCGATCATCTTCATGCTGCTGTACCTGCTGTTCCGCTCGGCGGGCGACGCGGCGCTGGTCATGGCGGCGGTTCCGTTCTCGCTGGTGGGCGGCTTCTGGCTGGTCTGGGCGCTCGGCCATGCGGTGTCGGTGGCCACCGTCATCGGCTTCATCGCCCTGGCTGGCGTGGCAGCCGAGTTCGGCGTGGTGATGCTGGTCTACCTGCAGAACGCGTGGAAGCAGCACCTGGCCGCGGGCGAGCCGGCCAGCGAGCAGACGCTTGTGGCCGCCATCCGCGAAGGCGCCGTCATGCGCGTGCGGCCGAAGGCGATGACCGCGGCCGTCATCATGGCGGGGCTGCTTCCGATTCTTCTGGGCCGCGGCACGGGCTCGGAGGTCATGACGCGCATTGCAGCGCCCATGGTCGGCGGCATGGTGACGGCGCCTCTGCTCAGCATGCTGGTGGTGCCTGCCGCCTGGTTCCTGATTCGACGCCGGCAGCTGCGACCCTCACACTGACCTCGGTGCCGAATCCAGCACGTACTCCAGTGCCCAGTAGTAATCCCACTCGCGATAGACCGGCGACCGCGAGTACCGCCCCGCAACCCGCAACAGCTCATCGCGCGAAGGAAAGTTCTTCAGCACGCGATGGGTCGAGCCGTCCGACAGCTGGCGGGTCTGGTAGGAATTGCCGTCGGCATCCGATTCCGAGATGGGTGTGCTGCTGCCCGCAACGAAGCGGTTGTCCATGAAGACGATCTTCGCGCCGGGCGCAAGCGCAGCGTGAAGCCCGGACAGGAACGAATCGACCCGATCCAGCGGAATGTGCGACCACCAGAACCCGGCGAACGCCGCATCGAAGGTTTGGGCGAGCGGCGGAATCCGGTACGCGTCGGCCTGCATGAACCGGACCTTGCCGGCAGGCACGCGCCCTCTCGCAATCTGCATGGTCTCGTCTGCCGCATCGAGGGCGAGGACCCGGGCCGCGCCGGGTGCGAAGAACTGCGTCCAGTACCCGGTGCCGCAAGCGACCTCGAGCACCGAGCGGCCCTCGAACACGCGGGCAACCCACGCCTCCATCTCGCGCAGGTTGGCCTGCCGCTCGGGCTTGAGGTAGATCCTGTCGTACTCTGCGGCCCGCGCCGCGTAGTAGGCCTGCATCGCTGCGCGTCCTTCTCTCACGCAGCCCGCGATGACGCGCCCGGGTGCAGCAGCGCCTTGCGCAGCTCCAGCGCGCACAGGCTCACCGCCGTGCCGGTTTCGTCGAGCACCTTGCCCATGAGGATGAAGCCGTGAATCATCCGCTCGAAGTTCACCAGCGTGGTGCGAACGCCCGACTCGGTCAGGCGCTGCGCGTACTGCAGGCCTTCGTCGCGCAGCGGGTCGTAGCCGGCGGTGACGACCAGTGCGGGCGGCAGGCGCCCCAGGTCCTTGTGCAGCAGCGGCGAGGCGCGCCAGTCCATGTCCTGCGCCGTGCCGGCGCCCATGTAGTGGTCGTGGAAGTAGCCGATGGTGTCGCGCGTGAGCACGTAGCCCTCGCCGTTGGTGCTGTGCGATGAAGCGCAGCGGCGCATGTCGGTGGCGGGATAGATCAGCAGCTGGAAGCGGATCGGATGCGGCAGCGCTGCCTCCTTGCCTGCATCGCGCATGGCCAGGCTGACCACGGCCGCCAGGTTGCCGCCCGCGCTGTCGCCGCCCACGGCCATGTGCGCGGCATCGAGCCCCAGGCCTTCCGCCTGCTGCGCGATCCAGCGCGTGGCCGCAACGCAGTCGTCCACCGCGGCCGGGAACGGGTGCTCGGGCCCCATGCGGTAGTCGACCGCCACCACCGCGCAGCCGGATTCGCTGGCCAGTTGGCGGCACAGCGTGTCGTGCGTGTCCAGATCGCCGATGACCCAGCCGCCGCCGTGGTAGTACACCAGCACGGGCAGCAGGCCCTTCTGCTTGTCGCGCGCCAGCGGCGAGTAGAGGCGAAGCGCAATGGCGCCGGCAGGGCCGTCGGCGGCGAGCGACTCGACACGCGCCACCTGCGGCGGCTCGGGCTGGGTAAAGCTGCGCCTGTCGCGATACGCGCGCCGCGCTTCTTCCGGCGACAGCGTGTGCGTGGGCGGCACACCCTTGGCGGCCAGCAGGTCGATGAAAGCGCGGGCCTGGGGGTGCAGCATGGCGAGTCTCCTGTGTGGCTGACTTGTTGGTGTGCGATCGCGGGACCGAGCTTACTTGACATGGATGGATGGCGACGGATGATCCAGGCCCCATCCATCTCTTGCCGCCATGCCTTCGCTTGCCACACCCTTTCTTCTTTGCCTTCACCTCCTGGCCGCCGCGTTGTGGGTGGGCGGCATGGCCACCTTCCATTTCGCCGTGCGGCCCGCCGCGGTGGAAACGCTGGAGCCGCCGCAGCGCCTGCGCATGCTGTGCGGTGCGCTGGGCCGCTTCTTCCGCTGGGTGACCGCGGCCATCGTGCTGCTGCTGGCAACCGGCTTTTCCATGGTGGCGCTGGCCGGCGGCATGGGCGCCGTGCACTGGCATGTTCACGCCATGCTGGGCATTGCCGTCGTGATGATGGTGATCTTTGCCGTGATCCGCCGGCGCCACCATGCGCAGATGGCCGAGAAGGTGACGGCCGGCGACTGGAAGGCCGCCGGCGCCGCGCTGGGCCGGATCCGGCAGCTGGTGTTCATCAACCTGTGGCTGGGGGTGGCGGTGTTCGTCATTGCCGTGGTCGGCCGCTCGCTGTGAGGAGCATGGCGCGATGACGCACGCCGGCGGCGACGAGGCCGCACGCCGCGCCATCGCGGGCGTGTGGCCCATCGAGTCGGCCCGCATCGTCGCGGTGGTGGCGCGCATGGTGCGCGACGTGGGCGTGGCCGAGGAGCTGGCGCAGGACGCCTTGGTGTCGGCCCTGCAGCAGTGGCCGCGCGAGGGCGTGCCCGACAACCCCGCCGCGTGGCTCACCGCCGCGGCCAAGAACCGCGCGCTCGACTGGCTGCGCCGCAGCCAGATGATGGAGCGCAAGCACGAGGAGATCGCCCACACCATCGAAGCGCTGGGCGGCGAACCCCTGGCGCCTGCGCCCGACGAGGCGGCCGACGAAGACATCGATGACGACCTGCTGCGCCTGATCTTCACCGCCTGCCACCCGGTGCTCACGCGCGAGGCGCGTTTGGCCATGGCGCTGCGCGTACTGGGCGGCCTGACGACCGACGAGATCGCCCGCGCCTTCCTGCTGCCCGAGCCGACCATTGCGCAGCGCATCGTGCGCGCCAAGCGCAGCCTGCGCGACGCCAAGGTGCCTTTCGAGGTGCCGCGCGGCGACGAGCTGGCGCCGCGCCTGGCCTCGGTGCTGGAAGTGATCTACCTGGTCTTCAACGAAGGCTATTGCGCCACCGCGGGCGACGACTGGATGCGCCCCGCCCTGTGCGCCGAGGCCCTTCGCCTGGGTCGCGTCCTGGCCGAGCTGATGCCCGAGGAGTCCGAGGTGCACGGCCTGGTGGCGCTGATGGAAATCCAGGCCTCGCGCTCGGCCGCCCGCACCGACGGGCAAGGCGCGCCGGTGCTGCTGATGGAGCAGGACCGCTCGCGCTGGGACCAGCTGCTGATCCGTCGCGGCCTGGCCGCGCTGGCGCGCGCCGAAGGGCTGGGCGGCACCATGGGGTCGTACGCGCTGCAAGCCGCCATTGCAGCCTGCCATGCCCGCGCGCTGCAGGCCGGCGACACCGACTGGCAGCGCATCGCGCAGCTGTACGCATCGCTGGCCGCGGTGGAGCCTTCGCCGGTGGTGGAGCTCAACCGCGCCGTGGCCGTGTCGCGCGCCGACGGGCCCGGCGCCGCCTTGCCGCTGGTGGACGCGCTGGCCGCCGAAGGCGCGCTGAAGAACTACCACCTGCTTGCGGCCGTGCGCGCCGACCTGCTGCAAAGCCTGGGGCGCCTGGACGAGGCCAGAGGCGAGTTCGAGCGGGCCGCCAGCCTCACGCGCAATGTGCGCGAGCAGGAGTTGCTGCACGCCCGGGCGGCGGCCTGCGCCATTGGCCAGTAGGCGCTTTCATTTGCCCTTCATGCGGCTGGCGGCGCTGCTGCAAACCAAGGCATCAACACGCGGTGCCGCTATTTGCCGGGGGCTCTCGGGGCTTTGCCCGATCCACGAGAATTGCGCCCCATGCACGAGCTTCTCGAACTGGCCACACGCCATGGCGTGTCGGTGGTCTTCCTGGCCACGCTGGCGGCGCGCCTGGGCGCGCCCGTGCCCGCGTCGGCCGTGCTCGTGGTGGCCGGCGGCCTGATCGCCGCGGGCGAGCTGTCGCTGGCCACGGTGCTGGCCGTGGCCGTGCTGGCCAACGTGCTGGGCGACGGCGCGTGGTACTACGCCGGGCGCCGCTTCGGCTACCGGGTGATGCGCCTCTTGTGCAAGGTGTCGATGTCGCCCGACACCTGCGTGCGCCGCAGCGAGACGCTGATCACCGACTGGGGCGGCACGTCCTTGCTGGCCGCCAAGTTCGTTCCGGGCGTGTCGGTGGTGGCGCCGCCGATGGCCGGCGCACTGAAGATGCCGCTGGTGCGCTTCACCCTGTTCGATGCAGCCGCGGGGCTGGTGTGGACCGGGGTGTTCGTGGCGCTTGGCTGGGTGTTCTCGCAGCAGATCCAGGACGTGCTCGACGCCATGGCCAATGCGGGCGGCGTGGGCGCGGCGCTGTTGGTGGCGCTGATCGTGATCGGGGTGGGCGTGCGCTGGTGGCGCCGGCGCTCGGCGATGCGCGACTTGAATGCGGAGCGCATCGGCGTGCACGAGCTGCGCGACCTGCTGGCCGGGGAGAACGAACCGGTGGTGATCGATGTGCGCTCGGAAGCGGCAACGGCCATCGACCCGCGCCGCATTCCGGGTGCGGTGATGATCCATCCGCAAGGCATCGAGCACCAGGTGGACCAGTTGCCGCGCGATCGCGAGATCGTCCTGTATTGCGACTGCCCCAACGAGATTTCCGCCGCCAAGGCGGCTGCGGTGCTGAGCCGCCATGGGTTCGTGCGCGTGCGGCCGTTGCGCGGGGGGCTGCAGGCTTGGGTGGAGATGGAGGCTGCTGGGGCTGCTTCTTCTTCGGGTGCTGCGGTTATTGCGCCTTGATTGGGCGATAGCGCTGGTCGGGGGCTGCGCACTGCTTCCAGAACGGCAGCTCCAGGAAAAAAGTAATCCTCGAGCACGGCAGTCGAAAGCGATGGCCAGTGCTGGCCCGTTTGCGACCGATGCGCGACCAGGCCCGGTCCTACTGGCTTGGGCGAACCCAGTTCTCCACTTCGAGCGCAGGCACGCGCTCGAATTCCGCCATGTTGTTCGTCACCAGCACCAAGCCTTCGCTGCGCGCGTGGCCCGCAATGTGCAGGTCATTCACTCCGATGGGTTGGCCCAGTTTTTCCAGGGCAGCACGGATGGCCCCGTAGTGCTGGGCGGCCTTGGCGCCGTAGGGCAGAACGACCAGGCGGCTGCAAAAGTCTTCAATGACGGAAAGGTTCTCGCCCACACGGCTGCTTTTCTCCGCGCCGTGCATGAGTTCGGCCAGGGTGATGGAGGAGATTGCCATGCGGCTGGCATTCGCGTTGAAGGTAGCCAACACCTCGACGGGGCGCCGCTTCAACACGTAGATGACGATGTTGGTATCCAGCAGGTAGCGCAGCATCAGAGCGCTTCCCGCTCTGACTGGTGCTGATTGCCGCGCTCTGGCAGGAAATCGTCGCTGACACGAGGGCCATCCAAGAAAAAGCTGTCCCAGGTTTGGCCGAGCGGGACGAGGATGCGCTCGTTGCCCCGGACACGTACTTCTACCTTGTGGATGCCCTCAGGCAGGCGCACGTCCAAGGGCAGGCGGACGGCCTGGGTGCGGTTGTTGACGAACACAGTTCCGATGGCCATGCCAATCTCCTCTGACGGAAGTATATGGCAATTGTATATCCCGTTGCAGGCGCGTCAATTCAGCGTTTTCTTGGAGGGCTGCCATTGACCAATTGCAGCGTGACTATCCCGCCTAGCCTTGAATTGTGGGATGAAAGATTGTGCGCACCGCCGGACGCGCGCGGTATCGGTCGAACCACTCTGTGAGAGCTGGATAGCCTGCGACGGCCATCACACCTTTTGCTCTTGCGAACTCCAGGATCGCCGCAAGCGTGCAGTCGGCCATGCTCGGAAAGTCTCCGGCGATATATGGCTTGCCTGTGCTTAGCTCGCGGTCCAGGAACTCCAGGCCAGCGGGAATTCGGCTGAGGAAGTGAGCCGCGACGCCAGGCTCTGGAAAACTCTCCGCTTGCGTCACGGTCGCTTGCACATACCGACCAAGGGGATAGAACACGCGCAGTTCGGCAACGCGCTCCAGTTCACGCACCCTTGCTCGCTCCAGTTTCGTTCTTCCGAACAGCGGTGGCATCGGAAAGCATTCCTCGAGGTATTCAGCGATCGCCAACGACTCGCTAATGAATGTGCCCTGGGCAACCTCAAGTACCGGGACCTTTCCAAATGGATTGCGCAACAGGTGCGCAGCGGACCGCTGCAAACCGCCCTGTAGGTTCACCTCTTGAATGTCCAGAACCGTGGACTCGGCATTTTTTTCCGCGATGTAAAGACGCACTCGGTTCGGAGAAGGAGCGCCGGGCAAGAAGTAGAGCTTCATCATGGATACCCGCTGTTGGCCGCATTCTGCCTGCCAGGTGGCGTACCCCGCTTTTACGGCGCACGAGCCAAAGAGCCGTTGCGTCCGCTCGTGACCTCCAGCACACCCGTTCCAACGTCCAGGCGACGAGTTCTCTATCAGGGCGACAGAACTGCATTGCGCTGCAACCGCCGGCGCCTTGTTCGAGGCCCGCGCGCCCCTTGAGCACGCTCCGCAGCGAACGAACAAATGTAATACTGATTGACTACTTTGAAGGCCGGTCGCCAAATCGCCGGTGCCGGGCTATTCGGCCCGGTCCAAGAGCTCCAAGGAGACATCGCATGGCCAAGGTAGTCATCACGGCGCAGGTTGAAAACCTGGAGGCGTGGGAAAAGGGCTTTCGGACTCACGGCGACCTCTTCAGAAGTCAAACCGTCACCAAGCCCATCTCTTTCGCCACCAACCCGGACAAGCAAGTCGCGGTTTCTTTCGAACCAGAAGACTTGGGCAAGTTCATGAAGGTGTTGGAGTCCCCGGCGACCGCCGAAGCCATGGCCTTTGACGGCGTCAGGAAAGAGACCGTCAAGGTGTACGTCCTGGACAAGGAGTTCAAGGTCTAGTGCGTCGACAGCCTGCAACCGCATGGAGACGTCCATGAAATACATCGTCAGTTGGACCGTTCAGCCTGGCACCTTCAACGCTGCCATCGCCCGCTTCCTGGAGACAGGCGGCGCGCCGCCCGAGGGCGTCGAGCTTGTGGGACGTTGGCATGGGATGAGTGGCCAGGGCTTCGCCATTACCGAGTCGAGCGACGCGAAAGCGATGTTCCAGTATCAGGCGCAGTGGGCTGACTTGCTGGCCATGACGGTGACTCCTTGCCTGGAGGACGCCGATGCAGGGGCGGTACTGGCTTCCTTGGGAAAACGCTGAAGCCGAGTAGCCAGCCAGGGGGTGCGACGCTGCCGCGTCTGGAGAGACCCCGCTGATCGTCGCCAGGCTGCGCAATCAGGCGAGCCTGGGAAACAACTTCTGCGCATTGGCGCGGTCGATGGCTGCACGTGTTTGCGCGGACAGCTCGAACGCATCGAGTAGTTGCGCAAAGTGCAGAGAGCGCGCTTTCGGCGCATAGGGCCAATCGCTTCCGAAAGTAATTCGGGACGGGTCGGCAAACGCAAGCAAGGAAGGCAGTGCGTACGGGCTGCTCGACAGGGCCGTGTCGAAGTAGAAGCGGCGCAGCAATTCGATTCCGCGCTCGGCATTTCCGTCGGCAGAGCACATGCGGGCCATGCGCTCTGCCGCGTAGGGAATGAAGCCGCCACCATGCGACAGAATGATCTTGACGCTGGGATACCGCTCCATCCAGCCTTGACGGCACATGTTGATGCCCGCACGGGTGGTGTCCAGGAGGAAGTCCGCGACGAACGGGGGAATGCCCGGAACCGGCGGGGTGGGCAGTTCCGACGGGTGGACGAAAACTACCGCCTTGCGCCTGTCGAGTTCTTCCATGAGGGGGTCGAATGACGGGTCCCCCAGATAAACGCCGCGAACGTTCGTG
>JAFECZ010000148.1 GCA_018241905.1 Pseudomonadota bacterium | reverse complement strand
ACCGTGCGCGCGCCGCCATTGCCGTCGTCGCGGCGCTTCTGGTGCTGGTCTTGCCGACGGCGCTGTCGCAGGTAATTGCCATCGCGGCCGCCGGCGTGGTCGGCTGGCGCATGCTGGAACTGCCACCGCAGCACGCGGTCGCGCATCGAAGCTATGGGGTCTCGAAACGGGCGGGCGCCGTGGCCCTGGCCTTGTTCTTCGGCCTTCTTGCAGGCCTGCCGATCATCGCGGCTGCGACCCAGTCGCTGCTGTGGACGGTCATCGAAGGCTTCTACCGTGCCGGCGCCCTCGTGTTCGGGGGAGGCCATGTGGTGCTGCCGCTGCTGCAGGCGACGGTCGTTCCGGCGGGGGTGGTCACCAACGAGCAATTCCTTGCGGGATACGGTGCTGCGCAGGCCGTGCCGGGGCCCCTGTTCACTTTCGCCGCTTACCTGGGCGCCGTCATGCACGGGCCGCTTTCGGGCTGGACAGGCGGGCTCGCGCTGCTGCTCGTGATCTTCGTGCCGGCCTTCCTGCTCGTGGTGGGCGCGGTGCCTTTCTGGGATGCCTTGCGGCAACGCAAGGGCGTGCAGTCGGCCATGGCCGGGGTGAACGCAGCCGTGGTCGGCATCCTGCTGGCGGCCCAGTACGACCCCGTCTGGACGAGCGCGATCCACACGCGGGCCGACTTTGCCACGGCCCTGGCGGCGTTCGCGCTGCTGGTCTACGCCCGGGTGTCACCCGTGATCGTGGTGCTCCTGTCGGCTGCGGCCGGCTGGGCTTTCCTGGGATGAAGACGAGCCGGCGCGCCACTGCGACACGCTGCAACCGAAGGTCGCCCGGAACCAGTGGCTGAAGCTGCTTTGCGCCGCAAAGCCCAGCAGGCTCGCCACCTCGCCCAGCGGGAGGTTGCTGTCGCGCAGATGGCGAACGACCAGCTGCGAGCGCATTTCGCCCAGCAGCGCGGTGAAGCTCATGCCCTGCGCGCTGAGGTGCCGATGCAGCGTGCGCCGGTCCACGCGAAGATGCTGCGCCACCTGCTGCGCGGTGCACTTGCCGCCTGGCAGCAGCACCAGCACCACCTCGCGGCAGGCCTCGACCAGGCCCTCGCCGCGAAACTGCAGGGCGGTGTCGAGGTACTCGCGCGCAAAGCGCACCGCCTTGGGGTTGCCCGAGGTGCGCGATATCTGCAGGTCTGCCGCGGCGCAGACCATGCCGTTGAACTCCTGGTCGAAGCTGGCGCTGCGGCCGAAGAAGGCCCGGTGCGCCGACGCATCCGCCGGCGCGCGATGCGTGAAGCACACCTGCAGCGGGTGCCACTGCGGGCCGATCAGTTCGCGCAGGATGCGGAACATCACCGCAATGGCCAGTTCCATCGATTGCCGCGTGGGCAACTGGTGGCTGGGCACCAGGTCTTCGCGGATGACCACCGTGTTGCCCACGTCCTCGATGCGCATGATGAGCGAGGTGTTGAGCAGCTTCAGGTAGCGGCACAGGGTGTCCAGCGCCTGCCGCGGCGTGGGCTCTTCCTTGAGCACGAGGCTCAGCGCGCCCAGGTCGGAAAAGGTGCGGTAGCCCGCCAGGCGCAGGGCGAAGTCCTCGGTGCGGGTGGCGCGCGAGGTGATTTCGAGCAGCTCGCGCACGGCGTCGGCGGGAATGAGCGTTTCGGGGTTGTCGAAGATCTGCGCGGACAGCCCGACGCGCCCGAGAAATGCATGCGGGTCCCGGCCCAGCGATTCCACCAGGTCGACGTAGCCGTTGAGGCTGGCGCTGCGGATCAGTCGTCCCGAATGCCGCATGGCGCGAGCGTGCGTGTCAGCCGGCGCGGCTGGTGCGACGGGCCGCCGGCTTGGCGCCTGCAGCGGGCGCCGGCGCCTTGACGTTGTCGACCCCGCCCAGGAACAGGTCCGCCACGATCGGCCCCATGGCGTCGTAGTCCAGCGCGCCGTCGGGTTTCATCCAGGTGAACATCCAGTTGATCATGCCGAACAGCAGCATGGTCAGCGGCTTGGCCATCTCCTCGCCGCCCTCATTGCTCTTGCCGCCCTTGCGCGTCTCGACCAGCGCGCGCGCAAAGCCGGCCACCACCTGGCGCTCCTTGTCGAGCACGCGCTGGCGGTCTTCGTCGGTGAGGAACTTCACGTCCTCGGTCAGCACGCGGTGGGCGTCCTGTGCGTGGGCGTATTCCTCGACGATGCGGCGGATCAGGTGGCGCAGCCTGGCTTCGCCCTCGAGCCTGAGCGCGTCCTCGTCCTCGATGATGGCCGTCAGGCGCGAGACGTGGTCGTCGGCAATGCTCAGCAGCAGGGCGTACTTGTCCTTGTAGTAGTGGTAGAGCGTGGCCTTCGACAGGCCGCACCCCTCGGCCACCTGGTTCATCGAGGTGGCCGAATAGCCGCGCCGCGCAAAGAGCTGGGCGGCTTGCGCCAGGATCATCTCGCGCTGGTCTTCGTAGCTGGCTGATCGTCCGCGTGCCATGCCGGTGCTTTCTCGATGTTCTCTTGGTGTTTGCGTGTCGGGCCAGCCGCGATCCTAGCCGCCCCGCTTGGTCTCGATGAGCGGCTTCACATCCACGAACTTCACGCGCGGGCGATCGGCCTCGACGGCCGACAGCGGCGCCACCTCGGCCAGCGTGTCCAGGCAGCGGCGCGTCAGGTCCTGGTAGGTGAGGGTGCCTTCGAGCTTCCAGGCCACTTCGGCATCGGTCAGCTCGCGCTTGACCTTGGCGGGCATGCCGGCCGCCAGGCTCCTGGGCGGCACCTTCATGCCGGCGGGCACGAAGGCGCAGGCCGCCACGATGGCGAAGGCGCCGATCTCGGCCTCGTCCATTACCACCGCGTTCATGCCCACCAGCGCGTCCTGCCGCACCACGCAGCTGTGCAGCACGGCGCCGTGGCCGATGTGGCCGTTTTCCTCCACCACCGTGTCCTGGTCGGGAAAGCCATGGATGACGCAGGTGTCTTGGACATTCGCGCCCTTGTGCAGCACGATTCGTCCGAAATCGCCGCGCAGGCTGGCGCACGGCCCCACATAGCAGTCGGGCCCGACGATGACGTCGCCGATCAGCACGGCCGTGGGATGAACGTAGGCGCTGGGGTCGATGACCGGGATCACGCCTTCGATGGAGTAGCAGGGCATGGGATGTCTCCTTGTCTTGTCGTTGGGCCTAGGGTTTGCCCTGAAGCCCAAAGTCTTGAAGTTTGAACGTCCCCCATCCTAAAATCTACCGAACGGTCGGTCAATAGTGTTTGATCTGGCTCAAGGCCCCGCAAGAAACCCCACCGCAAGGAAATCCACACGATGACAACCGAGCCTTTGGTCCTGGTCAGCGACGCGGGCGCCACGCGCACCATCACGCTCAACCGCCCGGCCGCCATGAACAGCTTCACCACCGCCATGCACGGCGAGCTGCTGGCGGCGCTGGACAACACGGCCGGCAGCACCGAGGTGCGCTGCCTGGTCATCACCGGCGCGGGCCGGGGCTTTTGCGCCGGGCAAGACCTGGGCGACCCGCAGGCCGCGCCGGGCAAGGACCTGGGCGCGCTCATCGAGGCGCACTACCTGCCGCTGGTGGAGCGCATCCGCTCCATGCCCGTGCCGGTGATCGCCGCCGTCAACGGCGTGGCGGCAGGCGCCGGCGCCAACCTCGCGCTGTGCTGCGACGTGGTGGTGGCGGGCCGCTCGGCCAGCTTCATCCAGGCCTTCTCGAAGATCGGGCTGGTGCCCGACACCGGCGGCACCTGGTTGCTGCCGCGCCTGGTAGGCCATGCGCGCGCCCTGGCCATTGCGATGACGGGCGACAAGATTTCCGCCGAACAGGCCGCCGCCATGGGAATGATCTGGCAGTGCGTGGACGACGCGCAACTGGGCGAATCCGTCAACGCATTGGCCACGCGCCTGGCTGCCATGCCCACCAAGGCGCTGGCCGTCACGCGCAAGGCGCTGGCCGACGCGCAGCACATGGACCTGCGCGCCGCGCTGCAGATGGAAGCGCAGCTGCAGACCGAGCTCGGCGGCGCACACGACTACCTCGAGGGCGTGGACGCTTTCCGCAACAAGCGCGCGCCCCGATTCACCGACCGCTGATTTCTTCCTTTTTCCCGAACCTATCCATGAGCGAACTCACGCCCCAACAGATTGCCGAGCGCGTGCGCGACGGCATGCTGAAGAACGACCGTGCCACCCGAGCCATGGGCATGGAAGTGACCGCCATCGCCCCCGGCACCGCGACGCTGACCATGCGCGTGCGCGAAGACATGCTCAACGGCCACGACACCTGCCACGGCGGCCTCATCGCCACGCTGGCCGACTCGGCCTTTGCCTTTGCCTGCAACTCGCACGGCGAGCTGACCGTGGCGGCATCCATCGCGGTCGACTTTCTCGCGCCGGGCCGCAAGGACGACATGCTCACCGCGCGCGCCTTCGAAGTCTCCAAGGCCGGCCGCACCGGCGTCTACGACTGCGAGGTGATCAACCAGCGCGGCGAGCGCGTTGCCGTGTTCCGCGGCCGCTCGCACACCATGAAGGGCAAGCCTGCCGCCGGCAACCTGGCTGCCTGAACAGACAGGACGGAGACAAGACACCATGACCGTGAAGACCCCCGCACCCGGCGACCTGGATCCCATCGAGAAGGCCAGCCGCGACGAGATTGCCGCGCTGCAGCTCAAGCGCCTGCAGGCCACGCTGAAGAATGCGTACGACAACGTGCCGCACTACCGCAAGGCCTTCGACGCCAAGGGCGTGCGACCGGAAGACCTCAGGCAGCTGTCGGACCTGGCGAAGTTCCCCTTTACCGTGAAGTCCGACCTGCGCGACAACTACCCCTTCGGCCTGTTTGCCGTGCCGCGCGAGAAGGTGGCTCGCATCCATGCGTCGAGCGGCACTACCGGCAAGCCGACCGTGGTGGGCTACACCAGGAACGACATCGACACCTGGGCCGACCTGGTGGCGCGCTCCATCCGCGCCGCGGGCGGGCGGCCCGGCGACATGGTGCACGTGGCCTACGGCTACGGCCTGTTCACCGGCGGCCTGGGCGCGCACTACGGGGCCGAGCGCGCCGGCTGCACCGTCATCCCCATGTCGGGCGGCCAGACCGAGAAGCAGGTGCAGCTCATCACCGACTTCAAGCCCAACATCATCATGGTCACGCCCAGCTACATGCAGGTGCTGATCGAGGAATTCACCCGCCAGGGGCTGGACGCGGCCGAGAGCTCGCTCAAGGTCGGCATCTTCGGTGCAGAGCCCTGGACCGAGGCGATGCGCCGCGACATCGAGCACAAGGCCGGCATCGACGCGGTGGACATCTACGGCTTGTCGGAAGTGATGGGCCCGGGCGTGGCCAGCGAATGCATCGAGAGCAAGGACGGCCCGGTAATCTGGGAAGACCACTTCTACCCCGAAGTGATCAACCCCGAGACCGGCGAGCCGGTGGCCGACGGGGAAGAGGGCGAGCTGGTCTTCACCTCGCTCACCAAGGAAGCGCTGCCGATCATCCGCTACCGCACGCGCGACCTCACGCGCCTTCTTGCACCCACCTCGCGCTCCTTCCGCCGCATGGGCAAGATCGTCGGCCGCAGCGACGACATGATGATCATCCGCGGCGTGAACGTCTTTCCCACGCAGGTGGAAGAGATCGTGCTGGCGCACGAGAAGCTCACCGGCGTCTACCAGCTGCACATCAGCCGCGAAGGCCTGCTCGACACGGTCGAGGTGCACTGCGAGCTGCAGCCGCAGCTGCGCGGCATGGCCGAGGGCGAGCGCAGCGAGATCGCCAAATGGGTGCAGCACCGCATCAAGACGCTGGTGGGCATTTCCACCGCGGTGCGCGTGTTCGACCCCGACGGCATCGAGCGCTCGCAGACCGGCAAGGCCCGGCGCGTGTTCGACAAGCGCCCGCGCTGAACACCCATCCGCGCAACTCTCCCACCTCGATTTCCTCACCCGATCCATGACCTTCACGCTTCGCCACATCGCCCTGGCCAGCGCCGCCGCCTTTGTGCTGGCCGGCTGCGCCACCAGTTCCAACGCGCCGCAGGACGGTGCCTCGGCCACGCACGGCCAGGTCACCATCAAGCGCGACGACTACGGCGTGCCGCATGTGTACGCCAACGACGTGCGCGGCCTGTTCCACGGCTTCGGCTACGCGGTGGCGCAAGACCGCCTGTTCCAGATGGAGATGGCCCGCCGCGCCGTGCTGGGCACCGTGTCCGAGGTGATGGGGCCCACCTACGTTGCGCTCGACAAGGGCAGCCGCGCCAGCTTCTCGCCCGAATCCATCCGCTCGCAGATGGCCAAGCTGTCGCCCGACGACAAGGCCATCTTCGACGGCTACGCCGCCGGCTTCAACGCCCGTGTGAAGGAGGTGCTGGCGGCACGCGCCACCCTGCTGCCCAAGCAGTTCAACGACGCCGGCTTCGAGCCCAAGGCCGACTGGACGGGCTACGACGTGGCCATGATCTGGGTGGGCACCATGGCCAACCGCTATTCGAACGTGAGCAGCGAGCTGGCCAACCTGCGCCTCCTGGAGCAGTTGCGCAAGGCCAAGGGCGACGTGCAGGGCCGCCAGCTCTTCGACCAGATCCGCTGGGTGGAAGACCCGCTGGCCCCCACCACCGTGCCGCGCACCGGCGCCGGCGCCAAGCAGGCTGCCCTGCCCGGCGGCGAGCAGACGGCCAGGCTCGCACCCGTGTCGCCCGAACTGCTGGCGGCGCGCGACGATGTCGATGCCGCGCACCGCGGCGTGGCCGAGCCCTGGCAGCGCCCCATTGCCAGCAACCTCTGGATCGCCGGCCCGAAGAAGACCACCGACGGCAGCACCGTCTTCATCAACGGCCCGCAGTTCAACTGGTTCAACCCTTCGTACGTGTTCGGCATCGGCCTGCATGGCGCAGGCTTCGAGGTCACCGGCAACACGCCATTTGCCCACCCGGTGGTGCTGTTCGGCACCAACGGCAAGATCGCCTGGGGCGCCACCGCCGGCCCGCTGGACGTGAACGACATGTACCAGGAGAAGCTGAACCCGGCCAACCCGCACGAGTACCAGTTCAACGGCGCGATGCGCGCCATGGGCAAGCGCACCGAGGTCATCAAGGTCAAGGGCGAGGCCGACCAGAACGTGGATGTCTACTCGACCGTGCACGGCACCGTCACCAACTTCGACATTCCCAACGGCGCCGCCTACTCGATGAAGCGCAGCTGGGACGGCTACGAGCTGGAGTCGCTGCTGGGCTGGATTCATTCGATGCAGGCGCAGAATTGGCAGCAGTGGCTGGCCCAGGCCTTGCGCGTGGCCATCACCATCAACTGGTACTACGCCGACACCGAAGGCAACATCGGCTATGTGTCGCCCGGCCGCCTGCCCATGCGACCGGCCAACCAGGACATCCGCCTGCCGGCGCTGGGCGACGGCTCGATGGAATGGCAGGGCATCCGCCCCTTCAGCGAAGACCCGCAGGTGCTCAACCCGGCGCAGGGCTACGTGGTCAACTGGAACAACCAGTCGGCGCCCGGCGCGGTGAGCGACGGCGGCAACTACTCGGTGGTCGACCGGGTGAACGAGTTCAGCGCGCGGCTGGACGCCAAGGCACGGCTCACGCCCGATGAGCTGTGGGCACTGAACCGCACCACCGCCTACGCCGACACCAATGCGCGCTACCTGCTGCCCTTCGTGGCCCAGGCCACGCGCGGCCTGCCGGCCAGCGACCCGGCCCGGCGCGCAGCGCAGATGCTGGCCGGCTGGAACATGCTCAACGAAGACCCGGGGGAGCGCGGCAGCTACGACAGCCCGGCCACCACCTTGATGCGGACCTGGCTGCCCATCCTGTTCAAGGCGGTGCTGGCCGACGACCTGCCGCCGGACGTGTTCGCAGCCTATGCCGACGGCGGCTATGCCGGCCAGAACCAGGTGGCCAGCATCCGGCCCGGCAACGGCCTCAAGCTCGTCTACAACGCGCTGCTGGGCGCCAAGGCCGGGGTGCCGCAGACCTACGATTTCTTCAATGGCAAGGACAAGAACGCGGTGCTGCGCAGCACCCTGGCCGAGGCCATGGCAGAGCTGCAGAAGCGCTACGGTCCCGACACCGCCAAGTGGCGCACGCCGGTCACCCGGCATGTGTTCCTTACCAAGAACTTCATCGGTGCGCCGCAGGCCAATGCCGACGAGTTGCTCACGCTGCCGAGCTTCATGAACCGGGGCTCGCAGAACGACAAGGTGGTGCTCGGTGCCAAGGGCGTGAGCCTGTGCACCGCGGCCCCGCCCGGGCAGAGCGGCTTCGTCGCGCCGGATGGCACGAAGTCGCCGCACTACGCCGACCAGATGACGCTGTTCAAGGACTTCGGCTGCAAGAGCGAAGCCCTGACGGCCGCCGAGGTCGACCGCCGCGCCAGGTCGACCCAGGTGCTCAGCTACTGAGCCAAGCCCAAACGACGCACACACATTTCAGGAGGTCCACCATGTACACCCAAGCCATGGACACCATGGGCAAGGAGCCCGGCGACGGCACGAAGCCGGTCCGCTCGGCCGAAGAGATGCGCCTGCAGGAGCGCTTCGACGAGCGCATCGACGCCGGCGATTTCATCGAGGCCAAGGACTGGATGCCCGAGCACTACCGCAAGACGCTCTTGCGCCAGATCAGCCAGCACGCGCATTCGGAAATCGTGGGCATGCTGCCCGAGGGCAACTGGATCACCCGCGCGCCCACGCTCAAGCGCAAGGCGATTCTCCTGGCCAAGGTACAGGACGAGGGCGGCCACGGCCTGTACCTGTACGCCGCGGCCGAGACGCTGGGCACCAGCCGCGACCAGATGCTGGATGCGCTGCACACCGGCAAGGCCAAGTACAGCTCCATCTTCAACTACCCCACGCTGACCTGGGCCGACATCGGCACCATCGGCTGGCTGGTGGACGGCGCGGCCATCATGAACCAGGTGCCGATCTGCCGCTGCTCGTACGCGCCCTATGCGCGGGCCATGATCCGCATCTGCCGCGAGGAGAGCTTTCACCAGCGACAGGGCTACGAGTCGCTGCTGACCATGATGCAGCAGGGCACGCAGGCGCAGAAGGACATGGTGCAGGACGCCGTCAACCGCTGGTGGTGGCCCTCGATCATGATGTTCGGCCCGCCGGACGACCAGTCGCCCAACAGCGCGCAGTCGATGCGCTGGGGCATCAAGCGCGTGTCCAACGACGAGCTGCGCCAGAAGTTCATCGACGCCACCGTGGAGCAGGCCAAGATCCTCGGCGTGACGCTGCCCGACCCGGACCTGAAGTGGAACGAGCAACGCCAGGCGCACGACCACGGCCGCATCGACTGGGACGAGTTCTGGCGCGTGATCGCCGGCGACGGCCCCTGCAACCGCGAGCGCCTGGGCGCCCGCGTCAAGGCCTGGGACGACGGCGCCTGGGTGCGCGAAGCCGCCCTGGCCCATTCGAGAAAGTCTGAACAATCATTGAAGGTGGCAGCATGAACAGCGATAGCAAGAGCACGTCTCCCTCCCCTGGTGAGGGGCGGGCTGGGGAGGGGGCGAGCCCGGTGCGGGCGGCGGCCTCCGCGTCCGAAGGACGCGAGTGGCCCCTGTGGGAAGTCTTCGTCCGAAGCAAGGCAGGCCTGGATCACAAGCACTGCGGCAGCCTGCACGCAGCCGACGCCAAGATGGCCATCCAGATGGCGCGCGACGTCTACACCCGCCGCCAGGAAGGCTGCAGCGTGTGGGTGGTGAAGTCGGACCAGATCGTGGCCAGCGACCCGGGTGACAAGGACATGTACTTCGACCCGGCCGAAGACAAGGTGTATCGCCACCCCACCTTCTATCAACTGCCCAAGGCGGTTGACCACATGTGAGGCCCGTGTTGCCATGACTGCAGCCTCCATCCAACTCGACCTGACGCCCGCGACGCAGTATTTGCTGCGCATCGGCGACAGCTGCCTCATCCTGGCCCAGCGCATCAGCGAATGGAGCGGGCACGCGCCCATCCTGGAAGAGGACATCGCCATGTCCAACATCGCGCTGGACCTGGTGGGCCAGGCGCGCGCCGTGCTCACCCGCGCCGGCGAAATCGAAGGCCGCTCGCACGACGAAGACCAGCTGGCCTTCCTGCGCAACGAGCGCGACTATTTCAACGTGACGCTGGCCGAGCTGCCGCGCGGCGACTTCGCCTTTACCGTGCTGCGCAATACCATGGCCGCCACCTGGCTCAAGCTCTTGTGGGAGCGCCTTGCCGCTGAAAGCGCAGACGCCGAACTGCGCGCCATCGCCGCCAAGGCGGTGAAGGAAGCGCGCTACCACCAGCAGCATTCGGGCGACTGGGTGGTGCGCCTGGGCGACGGCACCGACGAGTCGCGCCAGCGCATGGAAGCTGCGCTGGCCTCGCTGTGGCGCTATGCGGCCGAGCTGTTCGACACCGACGCCGCCGACGAGGCTGCTGCCGATGCAGGCTGGGGCCCGCGCTGGTCCGAACTCAAGGCGCCGTGGCAGGCCGAGATGCAGCAGATCCTCTCGGAAGCGAACCTTGCCATGCCGGCCGAGAGCAAGTTCCAGAGCGACGGCAAGCGCGGCCGCCACAGCGAGCACATGGGCTTCATCCTGGCCGACATGCAGTACCTGCAGCGCGCCTTCCCCGGCGGGGTGTGGTGATGGCGCTGGCAGCCGTGGCGCCTGCGTCGCACAGCGAACGCGTCCAGTCCGCCTGGCGCGTGCTGGAGTCGGTGCTCGACCCCGAAGTGCCGGCCCTGTCGGTGTGCGACCTGGGCATCGTGCGCGAGGTGATCGAGCACGCCGACGGGCTGGCAGTGGTGCTCACGCCCACGTCCTC
>JAFECZ010000147.1 GCA_018241905.1 Pseudomonadota bacterium | reverse complement strand
TGCGCGGCCAGTTGCGAGCGCACGCCAGGATCGGCCAGCGAGGCGCCGATGGCCTTGTGCAGCCGCTGCAGCACGTCTTCGGGCGTTTTCTTGGGCACCATGAGACCGCTCCAGGTCTTGTAGTCGAAGTCCTTGAGCTCCTTGGTCTCGCTCATCGCAGGCACGGCCTGCAGCAGCTCGGAGCGCTGCGCGCCCAGCTGGCCGATCACCTTGAGCCGGCCCTGCTCGGCCATGGTGCCCATGGCGCTGCTGTAGACCAGCACCGCGAAGTCGACCTGTCCGCCGGCGATGTCCGACAAGAGCGGAGCGTTGCCCTTGTAGGGGATGTGGTTGAGCTTGATGCCCGCTTGCTGCTGCACCTTTTCCAGCAGCAGGTGATAGAGCGAGCCGATGCCCACGCTGCCGTAGCTCAGCGGCCGCTCGGGCGTCTTGCGGGCCAGGGCGATGAGTTCGTCCACGCTGCTGACCGGCAGGTCCTTGCGGGTGAGGAACACCATCACTGCCTCGGCCACCGGCGCCACCAGGCGGAAGTCCTCGGTCTTGAGCCTGACCGCCGCATTGACCAGCGGCGCCAGGATCACTTCGTTGGGCGAGCCCTGGAAGACGTAGTAGCCGTCGGCCGGCGCGGCCAGCACCTTCTGCGCGGCGATGGCGCCGCTGGCGCCGCCCAGGTTCTCCACGATCACCGACTGGCCCAGCGCACCGCCCAGAGGCGTGGCGAAGATCCGCGCGATGGCGTCGGACGGGCCGCCGGCCGGGTACGGGACCATCAGGCTCACCGGCTTGGCGGGGTAGGGCTGTTGGGCCAGGGACGCGGCGCCGGTGGCAGCCAGCAGGCCGGTGGCAAGCAGGTCGCGCCTGCGCAGGAACATGGGCTTCGTCATTTGTCTCTTCCGTGGTGGTTGTGATGGCGCCGCGGGCCGGGGAGAAGGGCGCCGATCCATCGTAGGTGCGGGCAAATGCTGCGTCCAATGCATTGTTTGTTGCATTAGCATGAGTCAAAGTCATTCGACCGTTCCCAGCCATGACCCTGGTGCAGCTTCGCCATCTGATCTCGCTGGCCGCCACCGGCTCCTTCAGCGCCTCGGCGCAGGCCATGCACCTGACGCAGCCGGCGCTCAGCCGCAGCATCCGCGCACTCGAGGACGAACTGGGCCAGCCGCTGTTCGACCGCATCGGGCGGCGCAATGAGCTCACGCCTTTTGGCAAGCGGGTGCTCGAGCGCTCGCGCCAGCTGGTGCTGGATGCCGACGAGTTGCACGACAGCGGCCGCCTCATGGGCCAGGCCGAGGGCGGCGAGCTGCGCGTGGGCATGGGCTCGGGACCGGGCGCCATGCTGATGACGCCACTGCTCATGCGCATGGCCGAGCGCCATCCGAAGGTCCGCGTGGTGGTGGCGCGCGGCCACATCGACCTGCTGGTGCAGGCATTGCGTGCCCGCACGCTGGACGCGCTGGTGGTGGATGCGCTCTCGCTCAAGCCCGCGCCCGACCTGAAGCTGGACACCGTGCGCGAAATGCGCGGCGTGTTCATGTGCCGGCCCGGCCACCCGCTGGCGCGCCGCAAGCGCCAGGCCGGCGTGCGCTTTGCCGACGTGCAGCGCTACCCCATTGCCTCCACGCCGCTGAGCGACCAGGTGGCGGCCGCGCTGGTCCAGGCCTACGGGCCGCAGGCGCATCCGTCTTCCTGCGTCACGCTGCAGTGCGAGGAGCTGCCCAGCCTGGTCGAAGTGGCGCGCAGCAGCGATGCGGTGCTGCTGGCCATCCGCGCATCGGCGCCGGAGCTGGTGGAGCTGGACATGCGGCCTGCGCTCGAGCGCGTGGCGCGCTTTGCGGTGGTCACGCTGGCGCGGCGCACCGAGGCGCCGGCGCTGCCCATCCTGCGCGAGCTGGCCGATGCGCTGCTGCGCGACTGAGCGGCGTGCGCCGCGGCTTCAGGTGGCCGAGCGGCTCGCCGCCAGATAAGCCTTCACCCGCTCGGCCAGCGCCATGGCGTGCGGCGTCTCGGGTGTGAAGGTGTCCACCTGCACCGGCCGCCCGTCCTCGTCGACCGCTACGAAGACGATCAGGCATTCGGTGGTCTTCTGCAGCTCGCCGCCGGACTTCATGTCGCCGCTGCGCACCTCCACCGAGATGTTCATGCTGGTGCTGCCGGTGAAGACCATGCGGGCCTCCACCTCGACCAGCTCGCCGATGCGGATGGGCCGGTGAAAGCGGATGCTGCCGATGAACACGGTGACGCAGTAGCGCTTGGACCAGCTGGTGGCGCAGGCGTAGCCGGCCTCGTCGATCCATTTCATGACCGTGCCGCCGTGCACCTTGCCGCCAAAGTTGACGGTGCTGGGTTCGGCCAGGAAACGCAGGGTGATGCTGGACATGGAGGCCTCCTTGGCCGGTATGGATCTTGTGCTGCAAATTATGCGAGCGCGGCGCCCGCGTCGGGATGAACTTCGCCGCCTCCGCCGAAAAGCTGCGCCATGGTGCGGCGCAGCCACGCGTTGCCGGCATCGGCATGGAAGCGCTCGTGCCAGTGCTGCTTGACGGCGTAGGGCGGCAGGGCAAAGGGCGGCTCCACCATCTTCACCGGCTCCTGGGTGGCCAGCACCTCGCCCAGCACCCGCGGCACGATCACCAGCAGCTCGGTGCGTGCCACGATGCGCGCCACGCCGAGAAAGCTGGACAGCTGCGTCACCACGCGCCGCTCGATGCCCTGGCGCGCGATGGTCTTGTCGACGATGGCATGGCCGGTGCCCGATGAACTCACCACCGCGTGCGCCTCCGCCGAGAAGCGCTTGACGGTCATCTTGCTGCCGGTGATGCGCGGGTGGTTGCGCGCCACCAGGCACACGAAGTTCTGCTTGAACAGCGTCTGCTGGTAAAAGCCCGCGTCCAGCTGCGGCATGAAGCCCACCGCCAGGTCCACTTCGCCGTCTTCCAGCCGGCGCGCGCTGGCAGTGGAGACGATCTCGGTCTCGATGCGTACGCCCGGCGCGGCCTGCCGCAGGTGGCCCAGCAGCGCGGGCAGCAGCACCACTTCGCTGATGTCGGTCAGGCAGATGCGGAAGTTGCGCTGCGCCTTGGCGGGGTCGAAGGCCACGCGGCTGCCGCGCGCGATCTCGAGCTGCGCCAGCACTTCGCGCAGGGCAGGGTACAGCTCCTGCGCGCGCGGCGTGGGCAGCATGCCCTGGGCGGTGCGGGTGAACAGGCGGTCGTCGAAATGCCGGCGCAGCTTGTTCAAGGCCGTGCTGGCGGCCGACTGGGCCAGGCCCAGGCGCTCGGCCGCCTTCGACACGCTGCCGCTCTGATAGACCTCGTCGAAGACGCTGATCCAGTCCAGGTCCAGGCCTGCCATGGCTTTGATTCCTTCCGTGGGTGCGGTCGGCCATTATCCAAAAACGAGATTTGCCCTATCGGCCGATGCGTCTTGAGGAAATAGTGGGGCGGGCGAACAATTCGCCCAAGCACAAGGAGACAACCCCATGAGCGCAGCCAGCCTGCAACAAAAAGGCGCCACAGCCGCCGCCAGCACCCATGGCGATGAGCGTGCCGCCTACTACGACCGCATTCGCCCGCTCAACCTCGCGCCGCTGTGGGAGTCGCTGCACACGCTGGTGCCGCGCGAGCCGCAGACGCCGTGCGTGCCGGCCCTGTGGCGCTACGACGAAGTCATCCGCCCGCTGCTCATGCAGTCGGCCGAACTGATCACCGCCGAAGAGGCCGTGCGCCGCGTGCTGATTCTCGAAAACCCGGCGCTGCCGGGCCGCGCCAGCATCACGCAGTCGCTGTATGCGGGGCTGCAGCTCATCATGCCCGGCGAGGTGGCGCCCTCGCACCGCCATGTGCAGTCGGCGCTGCGCTTCATCGTGGACGGCAAGGGCGCCTACACCACGGTGGAGGGCGAGCGCACCACCATGTATCCCGGCGACTTCATCATCACGCCCTCGTGGGCCTGGCATGACCACGGCAACGAGGGCATCGACGGCGAGAGCGGGCCGGTGGTCTGGCTCGACGGGCTGGACATCCCGATGCTGCGTTTCTTCGACGCCGGCTTTGCCGAGAACGACGAGAAGCGCATGCAGGGCGTGACGCGCCCCGAGGGCAACAGCTTCGCGCGTTTCGGCCACAACATGGTGCCGGTGCGCCACGACCACAGCACGGCCACCTCGCCCATCTTCAGCTACCCCTATGCCCGCAGCCGCGAGGCGCTGGAGCAGTTGCGCAAGACCGAGGCGCCCGATGCCTGGCACGGCCACAAGCTGCGCTACGTCAACCCGCTGACCGGCGGCGCGCCCATGCCCACCATTGCCACCTTCTTGCAGCTGCTGCCCAAGGGATTTGCCGGCAAGGTGCATCGCAGCACCGACGGCAGCGTCTACAGCGTGGTGGAAGGCCGGGGCCGGGCGCACATCGGCGGCGAGACCTTCGACTTCGGCCCGCGCGACACCTTCGTCGTGCCTTCTTGGGCACCGTTGCAGCTCGAAGCCGGCGAAGACGTGGTGCTGTTCAGCTTCTCCGACCGCCCCGTGCAGCAGGCGATGGGCGTGCTGCGAGAAGCCTTCCTCTGATTTCCCCTTCTTGTTCCATTTGAGCCGCGCCCCAGCGCGCGGCAGGAGATTCCCATGGCCTATGTCGTGAACCCGCCCAAGGTGGTGGGCCTTCCCGTGGTCGGCACCGCCGACCAGTTTCCCGTGCGCCGCGTGTACTGCGTGGGCCGCAACTACGCTGCGCATGCCCGCGAGATGGGCTTCGACCCCGACCGCGAACCGCCCTTCTTCTTCTGCAAGCCCAATGACGACGCATCCGTCGTGCCGGTGCCTGCCGGCGAGACGGGCCGCATTCCGTACCCGGGCCTGACCAGCAACTACCACTTCGAGGCCGAACTGGTGGTGGCCATCGGCAAGGGCGGCAGCAACATCGCCGTCGAAGCTGCGGCGCAGCACATCTACGGCTACGCCGTGGGCCTGGACATGACCCGGCGCGACCTGCAGATGAAGATGCGCGAGGCCGGACGGCCCTGGGAAATCGGCAAGGCCTTCGACCACTCGGCGCCCATCGGCCCGGTACGCCGCCTGGCCGACACCGGCGAGGTGAACAGCGGTGCCATCACCCTCACGGTGGATGGACAGACCAGGCAGAAAAGCGATGTCACGCACCTGATCTGGTCCGTGAGCGAGGTCATCGCCAACCTCTCCACCCTGTTCGAGCTGCAGCCGGGCGACCTGATCTTCACCGGCACGCCCGAAGGCGTGGGCGCGGTGCAGCGCGGCCAGCGCATCGAGGTGCGCATCGACGGCCTGGATGCGCTGTCGGTCGACATCACCTGAGCAAGGAGTCCCGTCATGAGCACCGCATCGTCATCCTCCGCAAACACCGTGCTGCTGGTGGGCGGCGGCATCGGCGGCCTGGCCGCCGCGCTGGCCCTGGCGCGCCTGGGGCTGCAGGTCGAGCTGCTGGAGCAGAGCGCGACCATCGGCGAGATCGGCGCCGGCCTGCAGCTGGGCCCCAACGCCTTTGCCGCGCTCGACGCGCTGGGCGTGGGCGAGGCGGTGCGCAGCAAGGCCGTGTTCACCGAGCGGCTGGTGATGATGGATGCGGTGGACTGCAGCGAAGTCGCCTCGGTGGAGGTGGGCGAGGAATTCCGCGCTCGCTTTCGCAACCCGTACGCGGTAAGCCACCGCGCCGACCTGCACGGCGCCATTTTCGAGGCGGTGAAGAAGAACCCGCAGATTCGCTTCCATACCTCGGCCGCGGTGGAGCACCTGGAGATCGGTGATGCCGGCGTCGTGGCCGCCACCCGCGACGGCCGCAGCTTCCGCGCGCAGGCCGTGGTCGGCTGCGACGGCGTGAAGTCGGTGGTGCGCGCGCAACTGCTGGGCGATGCGCCGCGCGTGTCGGGCCACGTGGTGTACCGCGCGGTGGTGCCGGCCGAGCAGATGCCGGCCGACCTGCGCTGGAATGCGCCGGTGGTGTGGGCCGGCCCCAACTGCCACCTGGTTCACTACCCGCTGCGCGGCGGCGAGCAATACAACCTGGTCGTCACCTTCCACAGCCGCGAGGCGGAAGAGTGGGGCGTGAGCGAAGGCAGCCAGGAAGAGGTGCTCTCGTATTTCGAAGGCATCCACGAGCGCCCGCGCCAGCTGCTCAGCCTGCCGAGTTCGTGGCGCCGCTGGAGCACTGCCGACCGCGACCCGGTGGAGCAATGGGGCCGGGGCCCCGCCACGCTGCTGGGCGATGCGGCGCACCCCATGATGCAGTACCTGGCGCAAGGCGCCTGCATGGCGCTGGAAGATGCGGTAACGCTGGGCGCAGCCATCGAGCGCAGCAAGGACGCAGGCGGCAGCTTCGACCTGCCGCGCGCCTTCCGCCTGTACGAGGCAGCCCGCGTGGCCCGCACGGCCCGCGTGGTGCTGTCGGTACGCGAGATGGGGCGCCTGTATCACGCCAAGGGCGTGGAGCGCCTGGTGCGCAACAGCCTGTGGCCGGGCCGCAGCCAGCAGCGTTTCTACGATGCGGTCGAGTGGCTCTATGCCTGGCGCCCGGAGCGCTGCCTGGACGACGCGCCCGCGGCGCTCAAGGCGGCCTGAGCCAACACGGATTTCAAACCAAGAGAACAACGGAGACAAAGACCATGAAAGCACGCCATCTCATCGCCGCCCTGAGCGCGGCGCTGTCCCTCGGTTCGGCCTTCGCGCAGGGGGCTGCCAGCTACCCGAGCAGGCCGGTGAGCATCGTCACGCCCTTTGCGGCAGGCAGCGGTCCGGACGCGGTGCTGCGCCTGGTGAGCGACAAGCTGGGCAAGCTCTGGGGGCAGACCGTCACCATCGACAACAAGCCCGGCGGCGGCGGCTTCATCGCCATCGATGCGGCCAAGCGCGCCGCGCCCGACGGCAACACCCTGCTGCAGCTCGACAGCGAGCACATCGCCGCGCTGCCGCACCTGTACAAGTCGAAGAACTTCAACACGCTGGACCACTTCGACCCGGTGGCCTCGCTGTTTCGTACGCCCTTCTTCGTGGCCGTGAGCAGCCAGTCGAAGTGGAAGAACATGAGCGACCTGATCGCCGCCGCCAAGGCCAAGCCGGGGCAGGTCAGCTACGGTTCGTGGGGCGTGGGCAGCCCGGGCCACCTGGGCGGGCAGCAGCTGGATGCGCTGGCCGGCCTGCAGATGAACCACATTCCGTACCGCGAGGTGTCGCAGCTCTACGCCCACGTCGGCACCGGCGAGGTGGACTGGGCCTTTGCCAGCATTCCCTCCAGCCAGGGCATCTACAAGGCGGGCAAGCTCAAGTACCTGGCCGTGGCCGCCACCAAGCGCGTGCCGCAGATGCCCGACGTGCCCACCATGGCCGAGGCGGGCGGCCCGGCAGCGCTGGAGGTCAACTCGTTTGTTTCGCTTCTTACCCCCAAGGGCGTTCCGGACACAATCAAGGCGAAAATCAATGCCGATGTAGCCAAAGTGATCGCCGACCCGGAGATCCGCGCCCGCTTCGACACCTTCGCGTTCGAACCGCTGGCCTGGTCGCCCGAGGAGATCACGCGCAACGCACAAGCCAAGTCGAAGATCTATGGCGAACTGGTGAAGCGGGGCAACATCAGCCTTGACTGACACCACCCAAGCGAAGCACCACCAACCAATGCGAATCAACAAGAGCACCACCACCAAGCGAACCCTTCTTCTTTCCGCCCTCGGCCTGGCCGCCGGTACGCTGCTGCCCGCGGCCGGCGCCCTTGCACAGCAGGCCGCCTGGCCCACCAAGCCGGTGCGCATCGTGGTGGGCTTTCCGGGCGGCTCCACGCCCGATATCGCGGCGCGCACCATTGCCGACCCGCTGGCCAAGGCCCTGGGCCAGCCGGTGATCATCGAGAACAAGTCGGGCGCCTCGGGCAACATCGCGGCGGACACGGTGGCCAAGGCCACCGACGATCACACCCTGGGCGTGGTGATCAACGGCAATCTGACCTCGTCGAAGATGCTGTACAAGAACCTGCCCTACGACCCGGCCAAGGACTTCACCTACCTCTCGCTGCTGACCACGGCGCCGCTCATCCTGGTCACGCCCAACGGCGAGCCTTCGGGCGGCGCCTTCTTCGATGCCGCCAAGAAGGCCGGCGACAAGTGGAACTACGGCTCGGTGGGCGTGGGCTCGGTCGGCCACCTGGGCATGGAGGCGCTGCAGGCCCGCGTGCCCGGCATGGCGGCGCAGCACGTTCCCTACCAGGGCAACCCGCAGGTGGTCACGGCCATGATCGGCGGCCAGGTGCAGATGGCGCTCATTCCGCCCGGCGTGGCCATGCCGCAGATCAAGGCCGGCAAGCTCAAGGGCGTGGGCCTGACCAGCGGCCGCAGCACGCTGGTGCCCGAAATGCCCTCGCTCGCCGAGATCGGCGTGAAGGACTTCAACCTGGAAGTGTGGACCGCGCTGCTGGGCCCGGCCAACCTGTCGAAGGCCGCGCAGGACCGCATCACCAAGGAGCTGGCCGTCATCATGAAGGACCCGGACGTGCGCAAGCGCCTGTTCGACCAGGGCTGGCAGGCCGTGGGCACCTCGCCCGAAGGGATGCGCGTTCGCGTGAAGGACGAGTCGGCCATCATGTCCAGGATCATCTCGACCAAGGGCATCAAGCTCCAGTAAGAAACCATGGCGCCGCCGGTCTCCACAAGGGGCCGGCGGCTTTTCTTTTTCCATTCTTCAAACGAGAAAGCGTTCCAAGAGCATGACCGAGCAGCAGTTGGTTGAACCCGCACGTGCCCTGCCCGTGTATGGGCAATTCGATGTGGTGGTGGTGGGCGGCGGGCCGGCCGGCATGGCGGCCGCAGTGAGCGCGGCGCGCCACGGCGCACGCACGCTGCTGGTGGAGCGCTACGGCTTCCTGGGCGGCATGGGCACGGCCGGCGGCGTGACCAACTTCGCCGGCCTGTACGGCCGCGTGAACGGCGAGATGCGCCAGGTGGTGCATGGCGTGGTCGACGAGCTGATGGCGCGCCTGGATGCGGCCGGTGGATTGAACAAGCCGCAGGACGGCATGGGCGGGCGCATCCGCGTGCGCTCCTACGACATCTCGGCCTACAAGTGCGCGGCCGACCCGCTGTTGCACGAAGCAGGCGTGCACATGCTCTTTCACGCATGGGCCGCGGCCGTCATCAAGGATGGCGAGCGCATCGCAGCGCTGGTGGTCGAGACCAAGTCGGGCCGTCAGGCCATTCGCGCCAATGCCTTCATCGACTGCTCGGGCGATGCCGACGTGGCGGCCTTTGCGGGCGTGCCTTTTGAACTGGGCGACGGCCAGGGCGGCAGCCTGTTTCCCACCACGATGTTCCGCGTGGGCCACGTGGAGGCGCCGCGCGCGCTGGCGGCGGTGGGCGAGTTCAAGGCCATCAACGAGCTGATGGACAAGGCCCGGCAGGAGCGGCCCGGCGCCTACGACTTTCCGCGCGAAGGCGCCATCCTGCGCCCGCAGATCGATCCGCGCGAATGGCGTGCCAACGTCACGCAGATCCGCAATGCCAAGGGCCAGGCCATGAACGGCGTGGATGCGCAGGAACTGAGCGACGGCGAGGTGGAGGGGCGACGGCAGATCCGCGAGTACTTCCGCTTCCTCAAGGCCGAGGTGCCGGGCTTCGAAGCTTCGTCCATCGTGGACATCGCGCCGCAGGTGGGCATTCGCGAGACGCGGCGCATCCATGGCCTGTATGCGCTGACGGGTGAAGACATCCTTTCGTCGGCGCGCTTCGAAGACAGCATCGGCGTCAACGCCTGGCCCATGGAGCTGCACGGCGACGGCCGAATCGACTGGGGATTTGCGCGCGATGCCGACAACGCCATCAACCAGCTGCCCTGGCGCATGCTGGTGCCGCAAGGCGGCGCCGACAACCTGCTGGTGGCGGGGCGCTGCGCCTCGATGACGCATGAAGGCCAATCGGCTGCGCGCGCCAGCGGCGGCTGTTTCGTGATGGGGCAGGCCGCCGGAACGGCGGCAGCCACGCTGGGTGCGGGGCGCTTTGCCGATGTGGATGTGGCGCAGCTGCAGCAGGTGCTGGTGAGGGACGGCGTCTGGCTGGGCTAAGGCCGCGTGTTGACTCTACCAGCGCGGCGGTAGCCGCCTCGAAGTGTGGAAGACGCGCAGGATCTCTACGGTTTGTCCGTGTACGCGATACGGGACGATGTAGCGCGTCTTCAAGATGACCAGTTCGCGGGTGCCCGGTACGCGCCCGGGACGGCCAAGTCCGGGCTGTTCGGCCAATGCGGCAACCCCGTCGAGTACGCGCTGCACGACCAGTCGCGCGGCCTTTTGGTCATCCTGCGCGATAAAGCTGGCTTCTTCGTCCAGATTGAGTAGCGCCTTGCGCAGCCATCTAACGCGCATTCGCCTTCCACTTCTTGGTGAAGGCTGCAACTTCATCGTCAGACGCGAACTCCCCGGCATTGGCTTCGTCGAGTGCTGCCCCGATCTCCGCAATCTGCCACTCATTGCTCTCGACGTAGGCCCGGACGGCCTCTGCTGCAAGAAACGACTTGCTGCGATGGGTCGAATCGGCGAGCCTGTCCAGGCGCAACTTGACGTCCTCGTCGAGCCGGATGGTCATGGTGGTGGACATGGGCGATCCTTGTGCTTGGGTGTGTACATGTTAACACCCGGGACTTGGCCGCACTGTCGCGCTCAGGCAATCACCCCCGCCACCACATTGATGCTCAACGCCAGCACCAGCATGTTGAAGGCGAACGAGAACACGCTGTGTACGAGCGTGATGCGGCGCAGGTCGGATGAGAGGATCTGCACGTCGGACACCTGCGAGGTCATGCCGAT
>JAFECZ010000146.1 GCA_018241905.1 Pseudomonadota bacterium | reverse complement strand
TCGGTCTCGTCGAAGCCGACAAAGCCCAGTTCTTCGCCGAAGGTCCAGCCCAGCCGGGTCATGGCGGCGGCCACGCGCAGCGTGACCACCGAGTTGCCTGCCACGACGGCAGCACGCCGGCCGCGCGCCGACCGCTTCTTCAACGCCAGCAGCGCCTGGTCCAGCTCGGCATGGGCCTCGGGATGCGAATCGTCGTGGCACTCGAACACCTCGCCGGCCATGCGCGCGCCCTGGGCCTTCAGGCAATCGCCGAAGGCCGCAATGCGCTCGCGGCGCGAACTCACGCCCTTGGAAGGCTCGGAGATGTAGAGCAGCTCCTTGTAGCCGCCGGCCACCAGGTGCTCGCAGGCGGACAGCATGGCCGCCGGGTTGTCCAGCGAGACGAAGTCGGCCCGCATGCCGGGGTGGCGCCGGTCGACCAGCACCGACGGCTTGCCGTGCAGCGCATCGGCATCCACCGCGGTGGCCCCGCGGCCCAGCGTGTTGAGGATGAAGCCGTCGACCTGGTAGCGCGCCAGCGCGTCGATGGCCTCGCGCTCGCGGCTTCCATCGTTGCCCAGGTTGAACAGCATGAGCAGGTAGCCGGCCTGCTGGCACGCCTTCTCGGCGCCGCGCAGCACGGCTACCGAGAACGGGTTGCTCACATCGGCCACCACCAGGCCGATGAGGCGCGAGCGCCCCCGGCTCAGGGCCTGCGCCATGGGACTGGGCGCATAGGCCAGCTCGGCCACGGCGGCCTCCACCTTGGCGGCGATGTCGGGGCTCAGCAGCCGTTCGCGATGGTTGAGAAAGCGCGAGACGGTGGCCTTGGATACACCGGCCTTCTTCGCCACGTCGGCAATCGTCGCGCGGCCCGGCGGGCGCTGCACCGAAGTGCGTGTGCTCATTGCAGGTTCTCCCTTTGTTGTTGTCTGTCTGGGCCTGCCGGGACGGGCTTCACGCGCCCGCGCCGGTGTCGTAGGTTGCGGCCGGCCGCTGGCCTGCCAGCGCCTGCAGCAGGTTGCTGGTGGCCAGCGCGGCCATGCCATGGCGCGTCTCGTGCGTGGCCGAGCCGATGTGCGGCAAGGCCGTGACGCGCGGGTGCGTGCGCAGCGGCGAATCCAGCGGCAGCGGCTCGGTGGCGAACACGTCCAGACCCGCCGCGTGCAGATGGCCGCCGTCCAGCGCGGCCAGAAGCGCGTCCTCGCGCACGGTGGCGCCGCGCCCGCCATTGATGAAGATGGCGCCGGGTTTCATCTGGGCAAAGGCCTGCGCGTCCATGATGCCGCGCGTGCTCTCGGACAGCGGCAACATGGCCACCACGATGTCGGACTGGGCCAGCAGGTCGGCAAGGCTTGCGTACTGCGCATGCCCCGCCAGCTCGGGCGCTTGCTCGGCCAGGTCGAGCGGGCGCCGGGTGTTGTAGAGAACGGGCATGCCGAAGCCCAGCGCGGCGCGCCGGGCCAGCGCCTGGCCGATGCGGCCGAAGCCGAGGATGCCCAGGGTCTTGCCGTGCACGTCGCGACCGAACAGCTCGGGGCCGATGTTCTTGTCCCAGCGGCCTTCGCGCACCAGGTTGGCCAGCTCGACCACGCGCCGGCTGGTGGCCATCAACAAGGCGAACACCGTGTCGGCCACCGTTTCGGTGAGCACGCCGGGGGTGTGGCACAAGAGGATGCCGCGCGCATGCAGCGCGGCCAGCTCGTAGTTGTCCACGCCCACCGATACGCTGGAGACCACCTCCAGCCTGGGCGCGCGCGCCAGCACCGCCGCATCGATGGGGTAGCTGGAGCCGATGAGGCCCTGCGCTTGCGGCAGCGCCGCGTCGAAGGCCGCCTTCTGCGCCGCGATGCGCGGGTTGGCCACCGTCACGTCGTGCACGGCCGTCAGGCGCGCGAGCTGGTCTTCAGGCAGTTCGCGAAAGACCAGGATCTTCTTCTTGTCGTTGTCGTCGCTCATGGTCGTGTCGTCAGAGTCCCGCGGCGTCGAGTTCGGCGCGCGTGGGCAGGCCTTCGGTGTCGCCCAGCACCTGCACGGCACGCGCGCCGATCCAGGCACCGCGGCGCACCGCTTCGGGCACGGTCTTGCCTTCCAGCAACGCGCTGACCACGCCGGCCGCGAAGCCGTCGCCAGCGCCCACCGTGTCGATGACCTTCACCACCGGAAAGCCCGCCACGAAGCCGGTGCCGCAGTCTTCGCCGTCGTAGTAGGCGCCGGCCGCGCCGAGCTTGACCACCACCAGCTTGGCGCCGCGCTCGCGATAGAAGCGCGCCACGGCTTCGGGCTTGTCGTGGCCGGTGAGCAGCAGGCCCTCCTCGATGCCGGGCAACACCCAGTCGGCCATCGAGGCCAGGCGGTTGATCTGCTCGCGCATCACCTCGGTCGAGGGCCACAGCGTGGGCCGCAGGTTGGTGTCGAAGGAAATCGTCCGGCCGGCCGCGCGCATCACTTCCATCGACCGGGCCGCTGCCTGCAGCGCGGTCTGCGAAATGGCCGGAAACACGCCGGTGGCATGCAGGTGCCGCGCCGAGCGCAGCCAGGGCTCGTCCACGTCCTGCGGGCCCATGTGGCTGGCAGCCGAGCCCTTGCGGTGGTATTCCACCGGCGGGTCGCTGCCGTCGGTGACGCGGCCCTTGAACTGGAAGCCGGTCTTCTGCGTTGCGTCGCAGATGACGTGCGAGCAGTCGATGCCCTCGCCCTTCATGGTGGCGATGAGCGCGCGGCCCATGGAGTCGGTGCCCAGGCGGCTGGCCCAGCCCACCTTCAGCCCCAGGCGCGACAGGCCGATGGCCACGTTGGTCTCGGCGCCGGCGGTGCGCTTGTGAAAGGCTTGCGCGTTCTCGATGGGGCCGGGCTGGTCGGCCACCAGCAGCATCATGGCCTCGCCGAACAACGCAACGTCGAAGGCGGAAGGATCGGCAGAAAGTCGGGTCATGGGGCAGCGGCGCGCAGGCGCCGGATATGCGCAATTTCTTCTCGGGTGACGGCCAGCAGGTCGTCGCCCATCAAGGGGTATTCGATGGCGTGCGGCACGGTGGCCGGCAAAGCGCGAAGCACCGCGCGCCAGGGGGCCACGGATTGGACCATAGGCACGGCCACCCACTTGGCCGGCAGGCGCTGCACGCCCTTGCAGTGCACGTAGCGCACCCGCGCGGCCAGGGCCTCGGCGGCGCGCACCGGGCACTCGCCCTGGTAGTGCCAGTTGCCCATGTCGAAGGTCATGGGCAGCGGCAGGCCCGCGGCGTCGGCCGCGGCAAAGAAGGCCTGCAGCGCGCCCAGCGTGCCGCCGGCCTCGGTCTGGTCGTTCTCGATGAGCAGCTCGATGGCCCTGTGCTCGGCGAGGATGGACTTGAGCTCGGAGAGCGAATCGGCACCGGCACGCGCCCAGCCGCCGATCGACATCTTCAGGCGCGGAGCGCCCAGCGCGGCCGCGCGCGTCAGGCCGCGCTCCAGCGCACCCGTGTCCAGTTCGCCCTCTGGCGTCCACAGCAGCAGGGGTTCGGAATACACGGCGGTGAACGGCGCCAGCAGCGCCAGTTCCTCGTGCAGGCCGTCTTCGCGCAGCAGTTCGCCGCGCACCTCGACGGCATCCGCGCCCGCCTCGGTGGCCAGTCGCGCAAACCAGGGCTGGCCGTGGCGGCCGACTTCGGCCGCACCGTAGGCGGTCAGGGAGATCAGGACTGGCGGCATGGGCAGCTCCTTTGCGACTTGGCTTGTTACTTGTTAGTGAGCGTGATGCGAACTCAGGATCTGGCCCAGGAACTGGCGCGTGCGCTCGTCCCTGGGGTTCTTGAAGAATTCGTCGGGCGGCGCCTGCTCGACGATCTTGCCGTCGGCCATGAAGATCACGCGGTCGGCCACGCTGCGGGCAAAGCCCATCTCGTGCGTGACGCACAGCATGGTCATGCCGTCTTCGGCCAGGCCGATCATGGTGTCGAGCACTTCCTTGACCATCTCGGGGTCCAGCGCCGAGGTGGGCTCGTCGAACAGCATGATCTTGGGCGTCATGCACAGCGCGCGGGCAATGGCCACGCGCTGCTGCTGGCCGCCCGACAGCTGGCTGGGGTACTTGTTGGCCTGCTCGGGAATGCGCACGCGGGTCAGGTACTTCATGGCAATCGCCTCGGCCTCGTCCTTGGACAGGCCGCGCGAGCGCATCGGCGCCAGCGTGCAGTTCTGCAGGATGGTCAGGTGCGGGAACAGGTTGAACTGCTGGAACACCATGCCCACCTCGGCGCGCACCGCGTCCACGTTCTTGCCGCCGGCCGTGAGGTCGATGCCGTCGACCTGGATGCGGCCCTTCTGCACCTGCTCCAGCCGGTTGATGCAGCGGATCAGCGTGGACTTGCCCGAGCCGGACGGGCCGCACACGACGATGCGCTCACCGCTGCGCACCGACAGGTTGATGTCGGTCAGCACCTGGAACTGGCCGTACCACTTGTTGACCCCTTCCATCTGGATGATGTCGGTGCCGAGGGTATGAGTCATCGTCATTGCGGCGTCTCGCTTGTCTTCGTCTTCGTCTTCGTCGTCAGTGCGTGGGAATCAGAACTTGGGGAAGTCGGCGCCCAGCCACTTCTGGTACAGCTTGTTCAGCTCGCCGTTGGCGGTGTTCTTCTGCACGAAGTCGTTCACGTTCTTGAGCAGGTCGTCCTGGCCCGGGCGCATGGCAATGCCCATGGCCTGCTGCTTGAGGGTGAACTTGTCCTCGAAGGTGCCGGCCGGCACGCGCTTGGCGATCTGCGCAGCCACCGTGACCGAGCAGCCGATGGCGTCGACCTGGCCGGACATCAGCGCCTGCATGGCCGAGGCGTCGTCGTCGAAGCGGCGGATCTCGGTGCCTTCGGGCGCGGTCTGCGTCACCACCACGTCCTGGGTGCTGGCACGCGCCACGCCCACGCGCACGCCCTTGAGGTCGGCGGCGCTCTTGATGTTGGCGCCCTTCTTGCCGTACAGCACGATGGTGGCGGCCGCGTAGGGCTGCGAGAACGTGACCTGCTTGGCGCGCTCGGGCGTGACGGCCAGCGAGGCCACCAGCAGGTCGACCTTGTTGGTCAGCAGGAAGGGAATGCGGTTGGGGCCGGTGACGGGCACGATGTTGGCCTTCACGCCCCAGTCCTTGGCGATGAGCTTGGCCACGTCGGCGTCGTAGCCGTCGGGCTGGTTCTGCGCATTGGTGGTGCCGTAGGGCGGAAAGTCCACCAGCATGCCGATGGTGATCTCGCCCTTCTTCTTGATGTCGGCCAGGCTCTGGGCCGAAGCGGCGCAGCTGAAGGCCGAGAGCGCGGTCCCCAGGCTGAGGGTGGCCAGAACGGCGGTGGCGCCACGGCGGGTGAAGAACGATGCGGTCATGTCGATGGTCTCCGGTTGAATTGGAAGAAAAAGAAAAAGGGAATTTCAGCGAGCCAGCGCGCGTGCGCGCTTGCGCTCCATGCGCGCCGCCAGCAGCGACAGCGGCCAGCAGATCGCGAAGTAGATGGCGGCCACGGTGGTGAACACCTCCAGCGGCTGGAACGTGGCGTTGTTGATGATCTGCCCGGCGCGCGTGACCTCGGTGAAGCCGATGATGGCGGCCAGCGAGGTGCCCTTGATGATCTGCACCACGTAGCCCACCGTGGGCGCCAGCGCGATCTTCAGCGCCTGCGGCAGCACCACGTCGCGCATGCGGTCCACGTAGCCCAGGTTGAGCGCATGCGCCGCCTCGGTCTGCCCGCGCGGAATGGCCTGGATGCAGCCGCGCCAGATTTCGCCCAGGAAGGCCGCACTGTTGAGCACCAGCGCCACGCCCGCGGCGATCCACGGGTTGATGTCGAAGCCCAGCACCGGCGCGCCGAAGAAGATCAGGAACAGCTGCAGCAGCAGCGGCGTGCCCTGGAAGATCTGGATGAAGCCGGTGGACAGCACCTGCGCGAGGCGGTTCTCGGAAGTGCGCGCCAGCGCAATGACCAGGCCCAGGATGGCGCCGCCCACGAAGGCAATGACCGACAGCGCCAAGGTCCACTTGGCCGCTTCGAGGATGAACAGGAATTCGGGATAGCCGAAGGTACGCATGGTCTTGTCTCCCTCAGCGACGGTCCGGGTAGTTCAGGGCGCGCTGGTAGATCAGCTTGAACAGCGCCGAGAAGGCCAGCGCCAGCGCCAGGTAGATGCCCGCCACCACGATGTAGATCTCGAAGCTGCGGAAGGTCTGCGACTGCAGGTTGGCAGCCACCGAGGTGAGGTCGTCCGCCGAGATGACCGACACCACCGCCGAGCTGAGCATCAGCAAGATGAACTGGCTGGTCAGCGCCGGGTAGATGGCCTTGAGCGCCGGCTTGATGATCACGAAGCGGAAGATCTCCCAGCCCTTGAGGTTGAGCGCCCTGCCCGCCTCGATCTGCCCCTTGGGAATGGACTCGATGCCCGCGCGGATGATCTCGGTGGCGTAGGCCCCCAGGTTCACCACCATGGCGGTGAGCGCCGCCGTATAGGGCGACCAGCGCAGCCCGATGGCCGGCAGCGCGAAAAAGAAGAAGAACAGCTGCACCAGGAAGGGCGTGTTGCGGATGATCTCGATGTAGGCGTTGATCACGAAGCGCAGCGGTGCCGGCCCCGAGGTCTTGCCCCATGCGCAAATGATGGCCACGATGAGGCCCAGCAGCGTGGCCACCAGCGAGAGCTGGATGGTGATCCACGTGCCCTTGAGCAGCAGCGGCCAGGCGGCAAACACCGCGTCGAACTGGAACTGGTAGTTCATGGAAAAGGCGTTCTTGACGTTGGGGATGGACTGTATCTGAAACCGGTTTCATAACTTCTAGGGTTTCTACGTACCGCCCGGCCTGCCCGCACCTTGGGCGCCATTGGACGCCTACACTGCTGCGATGCAAAGCGCGATCGCCGAGTCGCTGCCCGAACTACAGCAAGAAGAGACGGCAGCTCCCCTGGTCAAGCACCTGCGACAGGTGTTGCTGTGGCCGCTTCGGCTCATGTACGGCCCCGGCGCCGAACAACAGGGGCGGCCCGCCTCCGAGCTGATGCGCGAGCTGGGCGACGCCTCGCCCTGGCGCGAGGTGGTCGACGAATACACCGGCAGCAGCGACGCCTTCCACGAGCGCCACTACAACGAGTTCGTGAGCTTCCTGCCCTACGTGCAGCAGTTCCTTTATGGAGAAGGCCGCGCGCGCCGTGGTGCCTCGGACACCGACCCGGTCATCGAATCGCCCCTGCGCGTGTTCCGCCGCCGCGACATCGCCGCCGTGCGCGCGGTGCCGCGGCCCGGCGATGCGCCCATCACCCTCGAGGTGGTGCACATCGACCTGTATTTCTTCTTCGACGTGGACGTGGTCATCCTCAACGTCGAGCTGGCCGGCAGCGACCTGAGCCTGGCGCAGGCGCAGGAGCTGCTCTACCGCGTGGGCCGCGCCTACCCCGCCGGCTGGGACGCCCAGGGCGCCGCGCTGCACTGCCTGAGCAGCGTCGAATGGCTGGGTGCCGACGGGGAGGTGCTGGCCCAGTCCGACGCGCAGCAGCGCGACGCCTTCCTGCAGCACGTGGCCACGCACCGCGCGCCGCGCACAGCCGCCCACTGGGCCTACGTGATGCAGCCGCTGGTGGCCGCGCACACCGACGAGCCCGGCGCGCTGCGCTACCGCCAGATCGAGTACTACCGCATGCCCATGATGGCCTACCTGGCCCTGGACGATCCGCGCAAGCTCACGCGGGCCGACTTCGTGCGCCTGGGCCTGGTCACCGGCGCGGCCGAGGGCCAGGGCGCCCTGCCCTACGGCGAGGAGCACCTGGCAGACTTCGAGGCCCGCTACTGCTACGACCGCTTCTGGATGGACGCAGGCGCCGCGCCCAACACGCGCTACCTGTGCAACGGCCATGCGCTCATCGTCGTGGGCGATGCCGCGTCCGAGTTCTACGGCTGCCGCGACCGCGGCGTGCTCGCGCAGTTCCGGCACCAGCACTTCCTGCTCTTTCTCATCGCGCACTTCCAGAAGGCCTCGCTGCTGATGTTCTCCGACCAGCTGGTGGAGGCCTTGAAGCGCCTGGACATCCACAGCACCAGCAGCGTCAAGCGCTTCAAGCGATCCATCCGCGCGAGCTTCGAGCGCTTCCTGCGCTTCACGCACCGCTACTGGTTCCACGAGATCTCGCAGCAGGCGCACGTGAAGGCGCTGTCGCACCTGTGCGCGCGCCACCTGGGCACCGACGCGCTGTACGAGGAAGTGCGCGAGCGCATCGGCGACATGAACACCTACCTCGATGCGGACAGCCTGCGCCGGCAGGCCAACACGGTGGTGCGCCTGACGGTGGTGACGCTGTTCGGCCTGATCGGCACCATCACCACCGGCTTCCTGGGCATGAACCTGCTGGCCGAGGCGGACGCGCCGCTGGGCCGCAAGCTGGCCTGGTTCTTCGTGGTGGGCGTGCTCACCACCTGGCTCACGGTCTACACCATGATCAAGTCCAAGCGCCTGTCGGACTTCATCGACGCGCTGTCGGACGACCGGCAGACGCTGCGCGGCAAGTTCGCCTCGTTCGTGAACGTGTGGCGCCGCGGCGCCGAGTAGCGCCGCCCGTTCTTTCCGCTCAATAGCCGTCCGCCGTGCCGCTGCCCGGCGCGCGCACCGACGCGGTGGGCACGGGCCGCGGCAGCCACACCTCGATGGTGCCGCTGGTGGCCGGCCCGTAGCCGGACAGGGGCCGCACCGCCCAGCTCGTGACCGGCGGCAGCAGCGTGCGGGCCATGGCCTCGGCGCAAGGAATCTGCGCTCCGTCGTGATACAGGATGGTGGGCTGCCGGTGGCCCGCTGGCGGCGCACGGCCGGCGGCGCGCGAGCTTTCGAGAACGTCTTCCACCGGCGGCACGGTGGCGCCCAGCGCACGCCAGGGTTTGCGGAAGGCGCGTGCATCGTCGCGCGCCGACTGCCCGTACACCTGGATGTAGACCAGCGCGCCCTTGCACACGTCGGGCGCGGGCGGCAACAGCGGCGGCGGGGCCAGCGGCGGCGTGACCGGCATTGGGCCGGCTTCGGCGGTGGTGCTGGTGGTGGAGCCCGCGCCTTCCGGTGCCGCCGCGCCGGCCTCGGGCGCGGCAGCGCCAGGCGCCGGCTCGGCCGACGCCACCACGGGCGGCGCGGGCAAGGCCGCGGGTGGCGCCGCGCCCGGGGGCGCAGGCGGCTCCACCTCGCGGAAGCGGATGCGGAAGGGCACGTTGGCCCGCGCCACCAGTGCCGTCACGAAGGAGGTCGATGCGCTGCTGAAGCCGCTGCAGTTCTCCTGCGGCGGCGTGCGGCCGGTGTAGTCGCGCGCCCAGTAGCGCGGCCTGCAGGGCGGCGCGCTCACCGGCTGCAGGCAGTCGATGCCGTTGTTGCGGTCCAGCAGGCGCTGGCAGGCCGGCGTGCGGCGCTGCGGCGGGTCGCTGGCACAGGCCGCCTTGGCATCGTCCACGATGCGCACCGACAGCCTGAAGTTGGCCATGAAGTTCTCCCGGCCCTGGCGGCACAGCAGGTCTCCCGTGCGCAGCAGTTCGGCCGCCAGCGAAGACGTGGCTTCGTTGGGCCCGCCGCCGCCGGCACGCAGGCGCGCCCAGCGTTCGGTCAGGTCCTTGAAGGCGGCGCTCTCGGCCTGCTGCTTCTTGTCTTGCTCGGCGCGCACCGAGTCGATGCTCTGCCACAGCGCCACCGCAAAGGTGGCGGCGGTTCCGATGCCCAGCGACGCCGTCACCGCGCCGGCCTTGAGCACCCGCGCCTGCAGCCGGCCCATGCTGGCCACCGCGCCCGACACGCTGCCGTTGCCGTTGGGCGCCGCCGCCGCGGCCGTGGCCACCTGCCCGTCGTCCACCGAGAACAGCCCGGGCACGCCCTGCGCCACGCGCGAGAGCATCTCGCCGTCCAGCCGCTCGCCGATGGCCGCGCCAAGGCGGAAGTAGCACTCCCACTGCGCCTCGTCGAAGAACTGGTCGGTGGTGGGCTGCTGCGGGAACAGCGGGTTGGCGGCCTTGAAGTTCACCAGGTCCACCGCCAGGTCGGACGACACATTGGGCTTGACCAGCAGGATGTGCCCGCGCTGCCCGCTCGCATAGACCACCCGCGCCAGCGCCAGGCAAGCCTGGCTGTTGGGCGAGGCCAGGTCGTTGAGCGAGCCGAAGGCGCCCAGGCGGTCCCAGCTGGCGTTCTTGTTGGGCTTGAGGAAATCGATGTCGGCGTTCAGGTCGATGCGGGCGCGCCGCACGAGGTTCTCCAGGTCCTGGAAGCTGTAGTCCGGATCGGCCCCGCAGTCGGCCAGCACGATCAGCTCCGCCTCTTCGCGCAGCAGCGCGTAGGCAGCGGTGTTCTCGAAGTGACCGCCGTCGCTCAAGTACCAGAAGGGCGAGCCGCTGCCCGGAAAGCCGGCAAAGCACTCCAGCAGGATGAAGCGCGACTTCATCAAGAGCGTGCTCACGCGCCGTGCCGCGCCTTGCTGCTCCAGGCCGGCCTCCTTGCTGTCCCACCAGTAGCCCAGGCGCAAGCCGGCGAACACCGACAGCGCCGCGATGCCGCGGCGGGTCATGCGCCCCAGGCCCGGCGCAAAGGCCGCGCCCGAGATCGCCGCCCACGCACCCAGCGTGAGCGCGCCCTTGGGCCTGGCCTGCGTCCACTGCGCGCCCGAGGCCTGCATCCATCCCTCGGGGCCCACGGTCAGCGGCAGGCTCTTGCGGTCGCGGTTGAACAACTGCTGCTTGGGGTCGTGCGTCTGGTTGATGCACACGTTGATGAGGTGCACCGGCCCGCCGTGCTCGTGCGGCGCGTACCTGGCCAGCGAGATGTCGTCGTCTTCCTCCACCTGGCCCACCGGCACGCGCGGCGGCGCCAGGCCCGACAGCGCCGCGGTGGGCTGCGCACCGCGGAGCTGT
>JAFECZ010000145.1 GCA_018241905.1 Pseudomonadota bacterium | reverse complement strand
AAGGCCAGCGACATGTTTTCAGCGATGACGCAGGTGACCCAGATGGTCACGCCCAAGCGGCGACGCCGACGACTTAAAGACTCCACCGGACCCTTGGTAAAGGCAAGCGGAGTTGTCCTTGATCTTAGTTCTAGGCCCGCTGACTTGCGCAACGCGCTCCTGGCCAGTGCCGCCAAAGGCACGCACGTTGTTGACGAACTCGTCAATCTGGGGTTCGTCAATGAAACCATTGAGGAACTGTTGTGTTTGGAGTAAGGCCCCTGCCGTGCCCTTATCCTCAAGAGCTCATCGGCAGTTTGCTATCGCGAGCGGTCCAATGGACAGGGGTAAAGGCGCGCCTTCTGCTTGACCAATGTGGCGTCGAAGGTCAAACGCCCCCATGCTACTTCCTGCCACGGATACTTGGGCCGCTCAGTCGAGCCAGCGGCTTGGAACCTGAGGCAGTCCTCTGGCGCCATACCGTGTTTCCGCATCTCATGGCCTTCAGAAGTTTCGCAGAAGCTCATGCCAACGCAGCGTTTGCGCTAGCTTCACAGGCGTCTGAGAGCAGCTCGCCCCTACCTGGCGTGCTGAGACGATTTGTTCATCGCCTGTCCAACTTGCGTTACTGCAGCGACTGCACGCTAGAGGATCTGCGTATCTACGGCGAAGCCTATTGGCATCGGGAACACAACCTTCCATTGGTCTTCTACTGTGCACGACATGCAACTTTGCTCAAGGTCAGCACGATCCCAAGCTGCGCCACATGGAAAGCCTATTCCGAGGGATTGCCATGCGGCGCACGAGGCGTTTCTCTTCGGTTGGACACCTCGCCCCAAGTCGCGAAACTTGTTAGCTCAACTAGCCTTCAGACGCTTGATGGTCCCGTTGCGTTTCAGGATTTTCCCGCGCGTTGCAGGGCTCGGGCATCCGCGTTGGGCTACACGCTGCCGAAGCTGGGTATAGCGCGTCAGCAATTGAGTATTGACTTGCGGGCGTTCTACGGCACCACGTTCTTGAGGGCGATCGGGTGTGAGATTTGTGACGTCGGCTGGGGATGGCCCGGGTATTTGCTTGGACCAATTCCCAGCGGCACTGTCGCGACGGCGAAGTACATTTTGCTCGAAGCGTTCCTAGCGGCCGGCAGCACTGCACGCCCTGAAACATGGGCCTACCGGCGAGCAGGCATGCCGGCGTCTAGCCCGCAGGATGAGCGGTTCGCCTGCGAGTTCAAATCCGAAGCTCGCTCAGAGCGATACCTTGATTGCAGCTCGACTGGAGAGGCGATTCTCCGGAGAATAGGCGCCTGGAGTCAATACCGACACAATAGGCCCGCGTACCCCAAACTCAAAGCGGCCCTCGTTGCGTTCTACGATTCAGGCCATGCGAAGAGCCGAAATACTCCCAAGAGAAATGTGGGCCCCGCGGTGGGTCTTTCCCGCAACCGCAGGGACCAACTCTCAAACGCTTCTTCGATCGATCGGCACTACGCAACTTTGCTGCAAGCCCAGGTTGAAGCGAGGGCATCGGCAAGCGAAAAGGCAACGGCTCGGGACTTACTGCTTGCAGTGGGCTTTGCGCGCCGGTTTTACCGCGCTAGATCCCGCTATCCTCTTGTGAAGCGGACCGTTGAGACATTCTTGAGTTCTGATGCGGCTAGCCGCAAGCGTTCGACCTCTTGATCGGGGTTTGGAAGCAGTTCTCCTCGTTTGAAGTCGCAGGATTTGGTCCCACCTTGCTTCACTGCGCAGGGCCTTCTGACCCTCGCAGGTAGGGCTGTGCGAGTTGAGTACCGCCCGCAAGCTTTATTCGCGCAGCCGCGAGACCAAGCGGTGATTCGGGAACGAGAATAAGTGTAGAAAACGGTAGTCTTGCAGCCACGCACGAACGCTTTGGTCGCGCGTGACTTAGCGCCCTCGACAAATTTGAACTGTTATTCCGACCAAAGTTGATTCGAGGAGCTAGAAATGCATGGACTTGCTAGGCTTCCTGCCCCGTACGAGGACGAGTTGATTGGAAGCGTATTCGTGCGAGCTAGCCAGTGGAGCGGCCTGGAACTAAGTAGGGTGTTCCGGAACCTGATAGGCGTTCCTCGCGCCTGGCTTCCATATGCCTTTTCTGACAGACTTGGCGAGCTATCGGATTCAATCGGACTAGCAGCGGACGTGGTGCTTCGGAATCACACACTCTTCCCCTACCAAGCGTCCTACGAGGACCCAGCGCAGATTTGTGACTTAGAGCAGCGCCTTCTGATTCGCTCCTCAGGAGTCAACAACAGCAGGGGACTGCTTTCCCGACTCGGAAGAGGATTGCCATTCACCTTGAGGTTTTGTCCTCTCTGCATTGGGGAAGACATCGACAAACGCGGAGAACCTTATTGGCATCGATCTCACAACCTGCCTCTCGTCCAAACTTGCTTCAAGCATCGGCTCGCCCTGTGGCAATCACCTAAGTGCACACATTGCTGGCACCAATTCCAGCAGGGTCTGCCAGATAGCGCTCGCGGAACACAGATCCTTGTAGCCACCACGATGGAGGTTGCTCATGCGTTGACAGCGTTTTCGGTGAAGGCGTTGCACAGTCAAAGTCACCCAGAAACGGCGAAGCGAGAGGAAGCGCTTCGATCCATGGGCTACAGCGTCCGCAACTCCGCGTATGCGGGCGCTCAACTGAGCGAAGATCTGCGTTACTTCTACGGAAATGACTTTCTAGAATCTGTCGGCAGCGGCATACCGGATGCAAGATGTGGCTGGCCGAGGTCGCTTGTATCGTCCCGAAAACAGCGCCGGACGGCAACGTCCAGGCATGTGCTGTTTGACGTATTTCTCAGCGAGGCGCCAGCGACGACAAAGGAACGCTGGAGTTTCAGCAATGTGCATTCCAAAACACCCGCCGATCTGGATGCGATTCTTGCGCAAGGGTTTCGGTCCGAGGTGGCAGAAATAGCCGAACTTGGGCTCACAGCAACACGAGACGAAGTGTTGACCGTAGTCGGTGCGCTAAGCAGATTTCGCCACGGTCCCGCTCGCTATCCATTGCTAGCGGCTGCGGTCGCGGAGTTCCGTGGCTCATCCATTGGAAACAGAAACGGTAGTCGAACAGCAGTCCGACAGAAACCATATTGGAATGATCGACTGCTTGACCGTGCCACTCCGCAGAAATTGACCAAGCGACACGCGTTGGGAGATGACGAAGCGTATGCCGCATTGCTGCGAACGGCGATTAATGAGTTGAAAGCAACGAATTCCCGCGCTACGGTCCGGACGCTTCTAGAGAGTATTGGCATCAAGCGATTGCATCGCCCAGAACGTTACCCATTGGCTCTCGAGATCCTGATGAACTTTAGACACTCTTCATCTAGCATCCGACGTTCAAGATGCGAATAGATAGGCCATTCATTTGGTCTGAAAGGAACTGCCCAGAGTTACGCCGTGCTAGGGAACAACTTGTTTGGCGAGCAGCGGCGTCATTCCCGAACGCGCCAGGAACTACCATTTGGTAATTAGGGGTATTCACCCGCGGCGCCGCAAGGAAGAACTTGTTTGATCGCGACCACGCTCGATGGCGGACTGGTCGCCCACCACCAGTGCCGCGATGACGCCGGCGGTGCGCGCATCGGGCACGCGCGATTCGATGGCGGCGCGCGTGGCCTCGCGGGCCTGCTCTACCGGATGCGACCAGCCCGATGCCAGCAGCAGCGGCGCCGCAATGCCGGTTCCCTGCCGCACGTAGCCGGTGGCCTGCACGCCCTGCTCCCAGGCCCAGAGCTCGAAGTCGAATCCGTGCGGGTTGCGGCTGCCGTGGGGTGCCTTCAGACGCACGCTCAGCCGCCAGACCTCGCCCGCGCGCGGCGCCTTTTGCAGATCCTCGGCATACCAGCCGAGCAGGAGGCTGGGCGGCAGACGCACACCGGGCGGCGGTTCGTCCACTTCCAGCCGGAAGCGGATGCCGCCCTCGAACTGCTGCGGCATCTGCGCGACGGTGCCGACCAGGGTCAGGTCGCGCCCTTCGTCGCGCGGCTCGATGGCATGCGCCGCAAACAGGCAGGCCCGCAGGCCCGTGAGCCCCGCGCCGCCCATGGCGCCCGCCAGCAGCGCGGACGCCAGCACGAAGCGAGACCAGTGCCTGCGCCAGCGCACGATGGCCCACCCCGCAAGCAAGCCCAGCGCCAGCAGCAGCCCATAGGCGGGCCAGCGCCAAAGCAGCGGCTGCTGCAGCTGCAGCGCGCAACCCAGCACCCACCCGCCCATGGCCACGAACGGCCACGCCGCACGCGCGGCCTCCCTGAATTCCGGCAACTCGACTCCCTGACGGCGCCTTTTGGCGCGCTACTTGCATTCTTGTCCGCTAGTATGCGCCGGACCACTCAATCGGCGCCTGTTCCCTCGCCCAGTCAGGAGAAACATGTCCATTCACGCCGCGCTCCATCACGTCACGCACTACAGGTACGACCGGCCGGTGCAGCTGGGCCCCCAGGTCGTGCGATTGCGCCCGGCGCCGCATTGCCGCAGCAACGTGATCTCGTATTCGCTGCGCGTCGAGCCGGCCGAGCACTTCATCAACTGGCAGCAGGACCCGTTTGCCAACTACCTGGCGCGGCTGGTGTTTCCGAAGAAAACCACCGAGTTCAAGGTGACGGTGGACCTGGTGGTGGAGATGGCGGTCTACAACCCCTTCGACTTCTTCCTGGAGCCGCAGGCGGAGAACTTCCCCTTCGGCTACAGCGCGGCGCAGGCGCAGGAACTGGCCCCCTACCTCGCGGTGGAGCCGCCCACGCCGCTGGTGGCCGCCTACCTGGCCAAGATCGACCGGGGCGAGCAGCGCACCATCGATTTCCTGGTCAAGCTCAACCAGCAGGTGCAGCAGGACGTGCGCTACCTCATCCGCATGGAGCCCGGCGTGCAGACGCCCGAGCACACGCTGGAAGCGGGCAGCGGCTCGTGCCGCGACTCGGGCTGGCTGCTGGTGCAGCTGCTGCGGCACATGGGCCTGGCGGCGCGCTTCGTCTCGGGCTACTTGATCCAGCTCACGCCCGACGTGAAGTCGCTCGACGGCCCCAGCGGCACCGAGGTGGACTTCACCGACCTGCACGCCTGGTGCGAGGTGTACCTGCCCGGCGCCGGCTGGATCGGGCTGGACGCCACCTCCGGCCTCCTGGCCGGCGAAGGCCACATCCCGCTGGCCTGCACGCCCACGCCCTCGAGCGCGGCGCCCATCGAGGGCCTGATGGACCAGGCCGAAGTGGAGTTCGGCCATGAGATGAAGGTCACGCGCATCTACGAGGCGCCCCGCGTGACCAAGCCCTATACCGACGACCAGTGGCAAGCCGTGCTCGCCCTGGGCGATGCGGTGGACGCCAAGCTGCAGGCCGGCGACGTGCGCCTGACCATGGGCGGCGAGCCCACCTACGTGGCCACATCCGACCGCGACGCGCCCGAGTGGAACACCGATGCGCTCGGCCCCACCAAGCGCGGCTACGCCACCGAACTGGTGCAGCGCCTGCGCGCCGAATACGGCGAAGGCGGCTTCCTGCACTTCGGCCAGGGCAAGTGGTATCCGGGCGAGCAGCTGCCGCGCTGGGCGCTGTCGATCTTCTGGCGCGCCGACGGGCAGCCGGTGTGGCGCAACCCGGATCTCTTTGCCGACGAGCGCCACCCGACGCACTACGCAAGCGACGATGCCCAGCGCTTCGTTCACGCGCTGACCCGCAAGCTGGGCCTGGCCACAGACTTCATCCAGCCCGGCTACGAGGACGTCTACTACTTCCTCTGGCGCGAACGCCGCCTGCCCGTCAACGTCGACCCCTTCGATTCGAAGCTCGACGACGAGCTGGAGCGCGCCCGGCTGCGCCGCGTGTTCACGCAGAAGCTCGACTCGGTGATCGGCTACATGCTGCCCATCGAGCCGGCCAACGCCAACCTGGGCGCGCCGCCGCTGGCCGGCCCGGGCTGGAAGACCGGCCCCTGGTTCCTGCGCGACGACCGGCTCTACCTGGTGCCGGGCGATTCGCCCATGGGCTACCGCCTGCCGCTCGATTCGCAGCCGTGGACGCGCAAGACCGACTACCCCTACCTGATCGACCGCGATCCGAACGCGCCGACGCCGAAGCTGCCCAGCGCGCAGGCGCTGCAGGACCGCTACGCGAGCTCCGATGCGCAGCGCCTGGGCGCCCTGCCCTATGCCTTTGGCACGGCCGCCGGCGCACAACCGGCGGCGCTGAAGCTGCAGGGCAAACTGGCCGGCGCCGTGGCCGATGCGGAGGCCGGCGAATCCGGCACGGCCGCCGCGCCGCAGCGCGGCCAATCCGCCCACGGCATCACCCGCACCGCCCTGTGCGTGGAAGTACGCGACCCGCGCCGCGCCAACGGCCCGGCGGCCGAGAAGGTGGGCAGCGCATCCGGCGTGCTCTACGTGTTCATGCCGCCGCTGGCCCGGCTGGAGGACTACCTCGACCTGCTCGCCGCCGTCGAGGCCACCGCCGAGGAGCTTGGCGTGAAGATCGTGCTGGAAGGCTACCCGCCGCCGCGCGACGCGCGCCTGAAGCTGCTGCAGGTCACGCCCGACCCCGGGGTGATCGAGGTCAACATCCACCCCGCCCACAACTGGCGCGAGCTGGTGCAGCACACCGAGTTCCTCTACGACGCGGCCTTCCAGACCCGCCTGTGCGCCGAGAAGTTCATGACCGACGGCCGCCACACCGGCACCGGCGGCGGCAACCACTTCGTGCTGGGCGGTGCCACGCCGGCCGACAGCCCCTTCCTGCGCCGGCCCGAGCTGCTGGCCAGCCTGCTGCTGTACTGGCACAACCATCCGTCGCTGAGCTATTTGTTCTCGGGCCTGTTCATCGGCCCCACGAGCCAGGCGCCGCGGGTGGACGAGGCGCGCAACGACCAGCTCTACGAACTGGAAATCGCCTTGGCGCAGATCGCGCGCAACCGCGAGCAATTCGGCCAGGACATGCCGCCCTGGCTGGTCGACCGCACGCTGCGCAACATCCTCATCGACGTGACGGGCAACACGCACCGCAGCGAGTTCTGCATCGACAAGCTTTATTCGCCCGACTCCAGCACCGGCCGCCTGGGCCTGCTGGAACTGCGCGCCTTCGAGATGCCGCCGCATGCGCGCATGAGCGTGGTGCAGCAACTGCTCTTGCGCGCCCTGGTGGCCCGCTTCTGGAACCAGCCGTATTCAGCCCCCGCCACCCGCTGGGGCACCGAGCTGCACGACCGCTTCCTGCTGCCGACGTTCGTGAAGATGGATTTCGACGACGTCATCGCCGAGATGAACGCCGCCGGCTTTGCCTTCGACGCCAATTGGTTCGCCCCTCACCTCGAATTCCGATTCCCGCTGGTGGGCCAGGTGCAGTCGATGGGCGTGGAGCTCACGCTTCGCAACGCGCTGGAGCCCTGGCACGTGATGGGCGAGGAAGGCGCCATCGGCGGCACCGTGCGCTACGTGGATTCGTCGCTCGAGCGCATCGAGGTGCGCGTGACGGGACTGAACGAAAGCCGCCATGTCGTCACCGTCAACGGCCGCGTGCTGCCGCTGCAGCCCACGGGCACCGTGGGCGAATTCGTGGCGGGCGTGCGCTACAAGGCGTGGAACCCGCCGTCGTCGCTGCACCCGGCCATCGGCGCGCATGCGCCGCTCACGTTTGATCTGATCGACACGTGGATGAAGCGCTCGCTGGGCGGCTGCCAGTACTTCGTGGCGCACCCGGGCGGGCGCAACTACGACACCTTCCCCGTCAACGCCTACGAGGCAGAAAGCCGGCGCCATGCTCGCTTCTCGCGCATGGGGCACACGCCGGGGCTGGTGCGCACGCCGCCTGCCACCATCGAGGTGGCGGGCAGCCGGGAGTTTCCGTTCACGCTGGACTTGCGGCGGTAGCGGAAAGGATCAGCGCGTCGCGCGCTCCCACGCCACGTACAGGTCTTCGCCCTCATCGCGCACGGGCAGCGAGCGCAGGGGCATCTCGCGCTCCTCGATGGGGCGCGCGATTTCCACGTAGCCGCGTGCGGCCGACAGGTCGTAGGGCTCGCCGTCCTCGTTGGAGTAGGCGTAGTACACCTCCTTCACGCCGGCCAGGTACATGGCCGTCAGGCACATGGAGCACGGGTAGCCGCTGGCATACACCACGCTGCCCGACAGGTCGGTGCCGCCCTGGGCCTTGGCGGCCATGCGCACGGCCTGCATCTCGGCGTGGGCCGTGGGGTCGCACAGGGCGTCGACCTCGTTGACCGCATTGGCCAGCACCTTGCCGTTGCGCACCAGCACGGCGCCGAAGGGCCAGGTCTTGCGCTCGCGAACGTTGCGCATGGCCAGGCGGATGGCGTCGACCATGTACTTTTCTGCGTTGGGATCGGGATTGGACATCGATGAGTCTCCTGCGGCGTTTTCAGCTGCCGCGGTAGGTTGAGAAAAACCAGGGCGCGCACAGCATCGGCACGTGGTAGTGCTGCGCGGCGTCGAAGATGGAAAAGCGAACGGGCACCACGTCCGAGAGCCCGTCGGAAGCCTTGAAGAAGTCGCCGACGTGAAAGCGCAGCTCGAAGTGGCCGGTGCGCGCGTCCTTGCCCGCCATCACCGGGGTATCGGTGCGGCCGTCGGCGTTGGTGCGCAGGTTGTTCAGGCGCGTGGGCGGGTTGGTCGCCATGTCGTAGAGCTCCACCTGCATGCCCGCCAGGGGCTTGCCGTTGGTGATGTTGAGCACGTGCGTCGAAATGCCGGTCATGACTGGTCCTTATTCGTGAATGCGGTTGGATGATGCAAACGAGGCATGCTCATCAGCTGCCGCGCGAATAGGTGTAGCTCCACGGGCCGAACTGGATCGGCAGATGGATGCGTTCGGCCACGTTGACCACGCGCATGCGCACCGGCAGCTTGGTCAGGAACGGCGGCGTAGGCAGCTTGGCGCCCTTGCCGGCAAAGTAGTCGTCCACGTGCAGCAGCAGTTCGTAGTCGCCGGCCTGGTAGCTCTCGCCAACCAGCAGCGGATCCTCGGAGCGGCCGTTGCCGTTCATCACCACCGAGCGGATCAGCTTGTACTGCCCGCCTTCGAGCTTGGAAAAATCGATGCGCAGGCCGGTGGCGGCCGCACCGTGGAAGGTGTCCAGGGCGTGCACCGTCAGGCGCGGGCTCACCCCGTGCAGCACGATGGGGCCGCTGGCCTGGGCCGGGCCCGCCGGTGCGGCGGCCGGCTGCGCCGGCGCCTGTGCGAGCGCCGCGCGCGGTGCCAGCGCCGCGGCGCCCAGGGCCAGCCCCGACAGCGCAAACTGCCTGCGCGCGGGGCGGGATACGACTTCTTGGTTGTCCATGCTTGTCTCCTTGGTTATGTGCCCGAAAAAAACGGGTCTAGGCGTGTCGCCGGTGCGGCGCACTTCTGCGCGCGCGGCCGGCGGGAACAGGAACGTGTGTCGTTGAAAGAGGGAAAAGTCAGGGGGCGGATCGACCCGGTTCAGGCGTCAACCAGCGCGTCGATGCGCCCGCGGGTGATGAACCCGATCTGCTCCAGCGCGGCGCGGAACTCGGCGTCCGTGTCCGCGTCACCGCGCCTGCGCAGCGCCTCGAAGATCTGCTGCTTGGTGTTGCGGCGCACGGCGATGATGAAAGGAAACCCGTGGCGCTCGCGGTAGACGCGGTTCAGGCGCTGCATCTCGTCCATTTCGGCGCGTGTGAGCGAGTCCAGGCCGGCGCTGCGCTGCTCGCCCACGGATTCGGCCGTCATCGTGCCGGCCTGGGCTTCACGGCCGGCCAGTTCGGGGTGGCCGCACAGGAAGGCCAGGCGGCGTTCCTCGGGTGCTTCGCGCACCACATCGAGCATGGCGGCATGCAGCGCGTCGATGCTGGCGAAGGGGCGGCGCGACCAGGCGGCCTGCGCGATCCAGTGCGCGTTCTCGAAGGTCGGGCCAACGGCGGCGACGAATGCGTCGCGGTCCATGTCGTTGATCGCGTCCAGGTTCAGGCGGGTGATGGTGGTGGTCATCGGAATGTTCAGGTAATGGCTGGCGCTGCCGGTGGCCGCGTGGCCACCGGAGCGAACAGTCAGATGAGGGAAGAAGGTGCGGGCGAGCCGCTCAGTGCGACAGCACGGCGCCGCCGGGCTGCTTGCGCAAGGCAGGCACGCAGGCCAGGATCAGCAGCGTGGCGCAGATCTCGACAGCGGCGACCACGTACAGGCCGGGCGACAGGCTGCCGGTGCTGGTCTTGATGATGCCCAGCATCCAGGGCGCGCCGAAGCCGGCCAGGTTGGCAATGGAGTTGATCAGCGCCACGCCGCCGGCGGCTGCGGTGCCGGCCAGGAAGTGGTTGGGCATCTGCCAGAACACCGGGATGGCGCTCATGGTGCCCACGATGGCCAGCGTCAGGCCCACCAGCACGGCCAGCGCGCTGTGGCCCAGGAACAGCGCCACGGCCACCAGCGATGCCGAGCCGACGGCGGCGGCCACGCCGCAGTGCCAGCGGGACTCCTGGTGCTTGTCGGAGTGGAAGCCGTTCCAGATCATGCCGGCGGCGCCGAACAGGTAGGCCACGGCCATGATCCAGCCCACGGCCACGGGGCTGGTGAAGCCCACTTCCTTGACCAGCGTCGGGCCGTAGAAGGTCAGCGACGAGTTGGCGGCGATGATGCAGAAGAAGATCAGGATCAGGAGCCAGATGCGGCCGCTCTTGAGCGAAGCCAGCATGCTGTGTTCGCGGTGGCCCTGTGCGCCGGCGTCGCGCGCCAGGTCCTCGTGCACCAGCTGGCGCTCGCGCTGGCTCAGCCAGCTGGCCTGCTCGGGCTTGTCGGTGAGGTAGAAGTAGGTGACGAAGCCGGCGATGACCGAGGGAATGCCCTCGAGCAGCAGCACCCATTGCCAGCCCGACCAGCCGTTGACGCCGTGCATGCCGGTCATGATGGTGCCGGCCAGCGGCCCGCCGATCACCCCTGCGAAGGCCGAGGCCGACATGAACATGCCGAAGGCCTTGGCGCGCCGGGTGCCCGGGAACCAGTAGGTCAGGTACAGGATGATGCCGGGGTAGAAGCC
>JAFECZ010000144.1 GCA_018241905.1 Pseudomonadota bacterium | reverse complement strand
TTCTTCGTGGCCTCGGCGGCGGCCAGTTCGGCCTACCTCACGGTGAGCGAGGTGTTTCCCCTGCAGATGCGGGCGCTGGCCATCGCGATCTTCTACGCGGTGGGCACGGGCATCGGCGGCTTCATGGCGCCATGGCTGTTCGGCGCGCTGATCGAGACCGGGAGCAAGGGCGCGGTGGCGGTGGGCTATGCGATTGGCGCCGCGCTGGTCATCGGCGCTGGGCTGCTGGCGCTGCGCTTTGCGGTGGATGCAGAGCGCAAGCCGCTGGAAGAGATTGCGCCGCCGCTTGGGGGGACCTAACAGGCCGACGCCACTCAGGAGCGCCGCAGCCAATTCGACATGGCGTTCATCAGCAAGCCACCACAGCCACCCGCCGCGCCTCGGCCCGCGCACTCGCCAGCGCCCAGCCGAACACCCCCATGCCGGCCAGCGACAGCAGCGCCCCCACCCAGCCGGTGGAGGTCCACCCCAGCCCCGCGCCAATGGCCACGCCGCCCAGCCACGCGCCCAGCGCGTTGGCCATGTTGAAGGCCGAATGGTTCAGCGCCGCGGCCAGCGCCTGCGCGTCGCCCGCCACGTCCATCAGGCGGATCTGCAGCGCCGGGCCGATGGCCACCAGCGTGCCGACCAGGAAGATGTTGATCGAGGCCGCAACGACGTTGTGCGCCGCGAAGGTGAACATCGCCAGCACCACCGCAGACCAGGCCAGCACGCCGCCGATGGTCTTCATCAGCGAACGGTCGGCCAGGCGCGAGCCCACCAGGTTGCCCGTGACCATGCCCAGGCCGAACAGCGCCAGCACGAAGGGCACGCCGGAAAGCGGCAGCCCCGCCACCTCGACCAGCGTGGGCTTCACGTAGCTGAACACCGCGAACATGCCGCCAAAGCCGATGGCCGCGATGCCCAGCGTGAACCACACCTGCTTGCGGGCCAGCGCGCCCAGTTCGCGCCACGGACTTGCGCCGGCCGGAGGCGCCATGTCGGGCACGTCGCGCCGGATCATGACCATGGCGACCAGCGCAATGACGCCTACGAAGACGAAGGCGGCGCGCCAGCCCCAGTGCTGCCCCAGCCAGGCCGCGATGGGCACGCCCACCAGCGTGGCGCCGGTCAGCCCCAGCATCACCAGCCCCACGGCACGGGCGCGACGCCCCGGCGGCGCCAGCGCGGCTGCCACCAGCGCCGCCAGGCCGAAGTAGGTGCCGTGCGGCAGGCCGGTGGCAAAGCGAAGAAGATTCAGCGAGAGATAGCCCGGCGCCATGGCGCTGGCGAAGTTGCCGGCGGCGAACATGGCCATCAGCGCCACCAGCAGCATGCGCCGCCGCCAGCCCGCGGTGAGCACGGCGAGCACGGGCGCACCGACCACCACGCCCAGCGCATAGGCGCTGATCACGTGGCCTGCCTCGGGAATGCTCGCGCCGATGTCGCGCGCCACCTCGGGCAGCAGGCCCATGATGACGAACTCGCCAGTGCCGATGGCGAAGCCGCCGATGCCCAGCGCGAGCACGGCGCGCAGGAAGGCGGAGGAGGAAACGGAGGGCGTGGTGGACGCCGCATTGTTGGGCGTCGCGCTCGGTGGGGCGTTCAAGGGCCGGACTCCAGGGGAAATCTGAAAGGCCCAGCAGCGCGCCGGGCGGGCGGGTAAGGCCTGATTTTAGGGTAAACCCTGGAATTCCTGAAACCGATTTCAGCCCATGTGCTCAGATCGCCACCAGTTGCCGCACGCCCTGGGCCTCCATGTCCTTGCCCAGCCCGCGCGCAATGACCTCGCCGCGCTCCATCACCAGGTAGTCGTCGGCCAGTTCCTGCGCGAAGTCGTAGTACTGCTCGCACAGCACGATGGCCATGTCGCCGCGGTCGGCGAGCATGCGGATCACGCGGCCGATGTCCTTGATGATGCTGGGCTGGATGCCTTCGGTAGGTTCGTCGAGGATCAGCAGCTTGGGGCCGGGCGCGAGCGCGCGGGCGATGGCCAGTTGCTGCTGCTGCCCGCCCGACAGGTCGCCGCCACGCCGGTGCAGCATCTGCTCGAGGACCGGAAAGAGCTCGAACAGCTGCGCCGGTATCGGCGTGCCGGCGCTCTTGTACGCCAGCCCCATGCGCAGGTTCTCTTCCACCGTCAGGCGCGAGAAGATCTCGCGGCCCTGCGGCACGAAGCCCATGCCGGCGCGGGCGCGCTCGTAGGGCGTGGCCTTGTGGATCGGCTTGCCATCGAACTCGATGCTGCCGCTCTTGATGGGCACCAGGCCCATCAGCGATTTCAGCAGCGTGGTCTTGCCCACGCCGTTGCGGCCCAGCAGGACCGTGACCCCGCCCAGGCGGGCCTCCAGGCTCACATCGCGCAGGATGTGCGAGCCGCCGTAGTACTGGTGGATATTCTTGACGCTCAGCATTCTTCAGCGACCCAAATAGACCTCGATCACGCGCTCATCCGCCTGCACTTCGTCCAGCGTGCCCTGCGCCAGCACCGAGCCGTCGCACAGCACGGTGACGATGTCGGAGATGGTCTTGATGAAGCTCATGTCGTGCTCCACCACCATCAGCGAATGCTGGCCCTTGAGCGACAGGAACAGCTCGGCGGTGCGCGCGGTTTCCTCGTCGGTCATGCCGGCCACGGGTTCGTCCAGCAGCAGCAGCTTCGGGTCCTGCATGAGCAGCATGCCGATCTCCAGCCACTGCTTCTGGCCGTGGCTCAGGTTGCCCGCCATGCGCGACACGCTCGCAGCCAGGTGGATGGTTTCGAGCACGTGGGCCAGCCGGTCGCTCTGCACCGAGTCGAGCTTGAACAGCATCGAGGCCTGCACGCCCTTGTCGGTCTTGAGCGCCAGCTCCAGGTTCTCGAACACGGTGAGCTGCTCGAACACCGTGGGCTTCTGGAACTTGCGGCCGATGCCCAGCTGGGCGATGTCCGCCTCCTTGTGGCGCAGCAGGTCGATGGTGCTGCCGAAGAACACGGTGCCCTCGTCGGGCCGGGTCTTGCCGGTGATGATGTCCATCATCGTGGTCTTGCCCGCGCCGTTGGGGCCGATGATGCAGCGCAGCTCGCCGGGTGCGATGTCCAGGCTCAGCTTGTTGATGGCCTTGAAGCCGTCGAAGCTCACGCTCACGTCTTCCAGGTACAGGATGCGGCCGTGCGTCACGTCCACCTCGCCGGCTTGCACCGGCCGGCCGAAGCCGGCGGCGCGCCCGCCCGATTCGGTGTGGAGCGGATCGTGCAAGTGCAGGTGGTGGCGGGCAATGCGCTCGGCGCCCGCGTCCATCAGGTCGGGCGTCATGCGCGGGCTCCTTTCGCTTCGGTGGACAGTGCCGCCAGCGCAGCGGCGTCGGCGCCCTCTTCTGCTGCAGCTGCAACTGCAACCGCACGGTGCGCGGGACGCGCGGCCTGCACAGGTGTAGCCGGAACCGCAGGCGCTGAAGGTTCTTGCGTGCGCCGCGTGGCCAGCCTGCGGAGCAAGCCGACGATGCCCTCGGGCAGGAACAGCGTGACGGCAATGAACAGCGCGCCGAGAAAATACAGCCAGAACTCCGGGTACGCCACCGTCAGCCAGCTCTTCGCACCGTTGACGATGAAGGCGCCGGCAATGGGGCCCACCAGCGTCGCGCGCCCGCCCACCGCCGTCCAGATGGCGATCTCGATGGACGCCGCGGCGCTCATCTCGCTGGGGTTGATGATGCCTACCTGCGGCACGTACAGCGCGCCGGCCACGCCGCACATCATGGCCGAGATGACCCAGATGGTGAGCTTGTAGGGCAGCGGGTTGTAGCCCGAGAACATCACGCGCGACTCCGCATCGCGGATGGCCTGCAGCACGCGGCCGAACTTGCTGGCGACAAGCCACTTGGCGAACAGGAAGAAGGCCAGCAGCGTCAGGCCCGTGATCGCGAAGAGCGTCATGCGCATCTCCTGCGTGGCGATCGGAATGCCCAGGATGCGCTTGAAGTCGGTAAAGCCGTTGTTGCCGCCGAAGCCGGTCTCGTTGCGAAAGAACAGCAGCATCGCAGCGAAGGTCATGGCCTGCGTGATGATCGAGAAGTACACGCCCTTGATGCGCGAGCGGAAGGCGAAGAAGCCGAACACGAAGGCCAGCAGGCCCGGCACCGCCACGACGAGGATGAGCGTGGCCACGAAGCTGTCGGACAGTGCCCAGTGCCAGGGCAGCTCCTTCCAGTCCAGGAACACCATGAAGTCCGGCAGATCGCTCTTGTAGTTGCCGTCGCGGCCGATCTGGCGCATGAGGTACATGCCCATCATGTAGCCGCCCAGCGCGAAGAACAGGCCGTGGCCCAGGCTCAGGATGCCGGTGTAGCCCCAGATCAGGTCCATGGCCAGCGCGCAGATGGCATAGCACATGATCTTGCCCACCAGCGCCACCGCGTAGTCGCTCATGTGCAGCGCGCTGCCCGCGGGCACCCACAGGTTGAGCGCCGGCGCCACGGCGCACACCACGATGAATGCCGCGAAAAAGGCCGTCCAGCCCTTGCCACCGAGCAGTGGACCCTTTGTTGGAAGTACGACCTTGCTCATGCTTCTGCGCTGCGGCCTTTCACCGCAAAGATGCCCTGGGGACGCTTCTGGATGAAGACGATGATGAACACCAGCACCGCGATCTTCGCGAGCACCGCGCCGGCCCAGCCTTCGATGAACTTGTTCAGGATGCCCAGGCCCAGCGCCGCGTACACCGTACCGGCCAGTTGGCCCACGCCGCCCATCACCACCACCATGAAGGAATCGACGATGTAGCTCTGGCCCAGGTCCGGCCCCACGTTGCCGATCTGCGAGAGCGCGCAGCCTGCCAGGCCCGCAATGCCCGAACCGAGGGCAAAGGCGTAGGTGTCGATGCGTGCGGTGTTCACGCCCATGCACGAGGCAATGGGCCGGTTCTGCGTGACGCCGCGCACGAACAGGCCCAGGCGCGTGCGGCCGATGAGCCAGCCCATGGCCAGCAGGACCAGCGCTGCAAAGACGATGATGCAGATGCGGTTCCAGGGCAGCGTCACGTTGCTCAGCAGTTGCAGGCCGCCGCTCATCCATGCCGGGTTCTCCACGCCCACGTTCTGCGCGCCGAACAGCGAGCGCACCAGTTGCTGCAGCATCAGGCTGATGCCCCAGGTGGCCAGCAGCGTTTCCAGTGGGCGGCCGTACAGGAAGCGGATCACGCCGCGCTCCAGGATCGCGCCCACCAGCGCCGAGGCAAGAAAGGCCACCGGAATGGCCGCCACCAGGTACCAGTCGAACATCGAGGCCGGCAGGAGCTTCTGGAAGGCGCCCTGCACGGCGAAGGTGGCGTAGGCGCCGATCATCATCAGCTCGCCGTGCGCCATGTTGATCACGCCCATCAGCCCGTAGGTAATGGCCAGGCCCAGCGCGGCCAGCAGCAGCACCGAGCCCAGGCTCACCCCGCTGAACATGGCGTTGAGCCGGTCGCCCCATACCAGCGAGGCGTCGATGTTCTGCACAGCCAGCTGGATGGCCGTCTTGACGTCCGCATCGCTCTCGTCGGCCAGCCGCTGGTTGAGCAGCAGCTTGGTCTCGGGGTTGCGGTTGCTGCCCAGCTCCCTGGCGGCCGCCAGGCGCCTGGCCTTGTCGCTGCTGCCCAGCAGGCCGGCGGCGCGCACCAGTTCGAGCTGCGCCTTGACCTTCGGATTGGCCTCGACCGCCAGCGCCTTCTCGACCAGCGGCACGCGCGATTCGTCGGGCTCCTTGAACAGCGCCTGCGCGGCGGCTGCGCGCACCGCGTCGTCCTTGCTCGACAGTTGCAGCGCGGCCTGCGCGGTATCGAGCGCGCCGCGCATGAGGTTGTTGTTGACCACGTCCTCGGCGTCATCCGGCAGCTTGAGCTGCGCGCCGGTCACCGGGTCGTAGGCCTTGTTGTCCTGGACGACGAAGACCTGCCGGTCCTTGAACTTGACGGCATCGTCCTGCATCGCCTGGATGAAGGCGGCCGTTTTCTCGTCGGCATCGGCCACCGCCCTGTTGAGCGCGGTGATGCGCTCTTCGGTGTCGCCGGCGGCAATGGCCAGGGCCTGTTCGCGGGTCAGCGCGTGCGCGGCGGATCCCAGCATCAAGGCAGCGGCCAGAAGGTATTTGAAGAGCATGCGAACCAGTTCGAGCGTGTTTTTTCCCCTTGCGGGCTCCCCGAAACAAGGCGGCGCGCCCTGGCGCGCCGCCTTGTTCATCACATCGACTTGCCTGCGGGGTGGTCGGGCTTCTTGTCGTTGCCTTCGATGTACGGACTCCAGGGCTTGGCCTTGACCGGCTCCTTGGTCTTCCACACCACGTTGAACTGGCCGTCGGCCTTGATCTCGCCGATGAACACGCTCTTGTGCAGGTGGTGGTTCTGCTCGTCCATCTTCGAGACGATGCCCGACGGCGCCTTGAAGGTCTGGCCGGCCATGGCCGCGATCACCTTGTCGGTGTCGGTGCTCTTGGCCTTTTCCACCGCCTGCTTCCACATGTTGATGCCGATGTAGGTGGCCTCCATCGGGTCGTTGGTCAGCGGCTTGTCCTTGTGGCCTGGAATGTTCTTGGCCTTGGCGTAGTCGCTCCACTTCTTGATGAACTCGGTGTTGGTCGGGTTCTTGATGCTCATGAAGTAGTTCCAGGCGGCCAGGTGGCCCACCAGCGGCTTGGTGTCCACGCCGCGCAGCTCTTCCTCACCCACCGAGAAGGCCACCACCGGCACGTCCTTGGCCTTGAGGCCCGCGTTGCCCAGTTCCTTGTAGAAGGGCACGTTGGAGTCGCCGTTGATGGTGGACACCACCGCCGTCTTGCCGCCGGCCGAGAACTTCTTGATGTCGGCCACGATGGTCTGGTAGTCGCTGTGGCCGAAGGGGGTGTACTTCTCGTCGATGTCCTTGTCGGCCACGCCCTTGCTCTTGAGGTAGGCGCGCAGGATCTTGTTGGTGGTGCGCGGATACACGTAGTCGGTGCCCAGCAGCACCCAGCGCTTGGCGCCGCCGCCTTCCTTGCTCATGAGGTAGTCCACCGCCGGAATGGCCTGCTGGTTGGGCGCGGCGCCGGTGTAGAACACGTTCTTGCTCAGCTCCTCGCCCTCGTACTGCACGGGGTAGAACAGCAGGCCGTTCATTTCCTCGACCACCGGCAGAACCGACTTGCGGCTCACCGAGGTCCAGCAGCCGAAGATGACCGCCACCTTGTCCTGTCCGAGCAGTTGCTTGGTCTTCTCGGCGAACAGCGGCCAGTTGGAGGCCGGGTCCACCACCACGGGCTCGAGCTTCTTGCCCAGCACGCCGCCCTTGGCGTTGATCTCGTCGATGGCCATGAGCACGGTGTCCTTGAGCACCGTCTCCGAGATGGCCATGGTGCCCGACAGCGAATGCAGCACGCCCACCTTGATGGTGTCCTGCGCATGGGCGCTGATGCCCACCGTGGCCAGCGCGGCGGCGGCCGTGAGCGCCTTGAGCGCGAAGCGGCGTTGTAGTTGATGCATGAGTCTTCTCCGGTTGTGTAGAAACGGTGACTCGAGTCTGGGTCTGCACCTCATTGGCGCAAATACGCCCGGTGGCGTACAAGGCGGGAAACACGCGCGGCCGGCGCGCGCCTTCAGGGCGAGGTGCGCTGCCGGCTGCTCGCGCGGAAGGCGCGTTGCGCAAAGGCCCAGACCATTCGCGTGGCGTCCGGCCCGCGCGGGTCGGAGAAAGGCTGGCTGCCCAGGCCCCCGCTCCAGGCATGGCCCAGCCCTTCGATCTCGCAGACCAGCACCTGGATGCGGCCCCCGCGCCGGAACTCGGTCAGCCGTGCCGCGTAGCGCTGGCCGCGCTGCAGCACGCGGGCGCTGCCCGGCCGGGAGCCGGTGGCGGTCGCCCACACGTCGGCCAGGCTCTGCGCGTTGGCGATGGCCACCACGTCGTCGGCATCGCCATGCAGCACCATCAGCGGCGGCAGGGTGGTGAAGAGTGCGGCGGCCCCCATGGCCTTGCCCACCGCAGTGGCCAGTACCGGCGGCATGTTCTTGCCGCGCATGGCGCTCAATGCCGCAGTGGCCGACTTGGCAGCGCCCGGTGCCACGCCCGAATGTGCGGCCACGGCCTGAAAACGCATCGGATGGCGCGTGGCCACCAGCGCCGCCATGCTGGCCCCGGCCGACAGGCCCGCGAGCGCCACGCGGTCCCGGTCTACCGGATACAGCATCACGACCTGGTCGAGCGCCGCGATGATGGTGGCGACTTCGGCATCTGCCTTGCCCGAGCGGCGCTCGAACCAGTTCCAGCAGCCGTGCGCATTGGCCAGCCAGTCCTGGTCCAGGTAGAGCACCAGGAAGCGTTCGCGCGCGGCCAGGCGGTTCATTCGGGTGCTGACGGCAAAATCGCGCCCCGTCTGCGCACAGCCGTGCAGCATGACCATGAGGGGCAGCTTCTCGCCCGGTGCGAGCTGCAGCGCAGGCGGACGGTACAGGTGATAGCGCCGCGCGCCCGCGGGCCCCAGCGCCACGCCCGGCAGCCAGTCGCCCGGGCCGGGTGGCGGACGGTTGATCTGCGCGGCCGCGCGCTTCACCTGGCCAGCCAGCTTCTTGCTGCCGGCCAGCGTGGCGCGTGTCATGGCCTTGAGCTTGCGCTCGTAGGCCTTGGCCAGGACGGCGGCAGGAGAAGTGGAGGATGAACGGCGGACCATGCAGCGTGTGCGTCGATACCTGTCGGCACACCTTAGCAGCTTCCGCGCCACGCAAAGGCGGCGCGCGGCGTGCTGCCCGTCAAGCGGGTCAGTAGACCTCGGGCACCATCATCTCGGCGGGCACCGGATGACGCAGGTAGTCGGCGTTGCGCACGCGCGCCGGCAGGGCCACGGGCGGGTGCGCGACCTCGTGATAGGGCATTTGCTGCAGCAGGTGGTGGATGCAGTTCAGGCGCGCCTTCTTCTTGTCCACCGCCTGCACCACCCACCAGGGCGCCTCGGCGATGTGGGTGCGCTCGAGCATGGTTTCCTTGGCCTTGGTGTACTCCTCCCAGAGGCGCCGGCTTTCCAGGTCCATGGGGCTGAGCTTCCACTGCTTGAGCGGATCGTGGATGCGCCCGAGAAAGCGCATGTGCTGTTCGTCGTCGGTAATGGAGAACCAGTACTTGATGAGCCGGATGCCCGAGCGTACGAGCATGCGCTCGAACTCCGGCACGCTGCGGAAGAACTCCTCGTACTCCTCGGGCGTGCAAAAACCCATGACCTTCTCGACGCCGGCGCGGTTGTACCAGCTGCGGTCGAACAGCACCATTTCGCCGGCGGCGGGCAGGTGCGCCACGTAGCGCTGGAAATACCACTGGGTGCGCTCGCGGTCGTTGGGCGCGGGCAGCGCGGCCACGCGCGCCACGCGCGGATTCAGGCGCTGCGTGATGCGCTTGATGACGCCGCCCTTGCCGGCGGCGTCGCGCCCTTCGAAGAGGATGACGACGCGCTGGCCGGTGTTCTGCACCCAGTCCTGCAGCTTGACCAGTTCGCCTTGCAGGCGGAACAGCTCGCGAAAGTACAGGCGCCGGGCTTCCTTGTTGCCGGCATCGCGCACCACGCCGGACTCATCGATCTCGCGGTCTTCCAGTTCGAGCTCGATCTCTTCGTCGTAGCTGTCGACCAGGTCGCGGGCGATGCGCTCCATCATGTCGTTGTCGCCGCCGTTGAGGAGACTGGGCAGGGTCATGGTCAATCTCTGCTTTTGTGAGGGGAACACTCCATCATGGGCCGAAAGGATTACTTCGGGGTGACAGAGCGTGTCGCCCTCTGAGTGAAGCCCGCCGGTCCATGCCCGAGCGGCGCTTGCACCGGGGCACATATGACCCACCCCCGGCAAGCCAAGGCGAGAAGGAATAAGATCGATAGGTGACTTCGATCCTCAATGCCGACCTGCACTGCCACTCCGTGGTGTCCGACGGCACGCTCACCCCGGAGGAACTGGCGGCACGCGCTGCCGCCAATGGTGTGGAGCTGTGGTCCCTCACCGACCACGACGAAGTCGGCGGCCAGCACCGCGCCGCGGCCGCCGCCAGGGCCAACGGCATCAAGTACCTCACCGGCACCGAAATCTCCGTCACCTTCGCCAACGAAACCGTCCATATCGTGGGCCTGGGCTTCGACCCCGACGATGCCGCCATGAAGCAGGGCCTGTACGACACCCGTGGCGGACGCGGGCGCCGCGCGCAGGAAATGTCCGAAGGCCTGGCCCGCGTGGGCATCCACGGCGCCTACGAAGGCGCCCTCAAGTTCGTGGGCAACCCCGAACTCATATCCCGTACCCACTTCGCGCGCTTCCTTGTCGAGGGCGGGTATTGCAAGGACACCAACGAGGTCTTCCGCAAGTACCTCACCGAAGGCAAGCCCGGCTACGTTCCCCATCGCTGGGCCAACCTGAAAGACGCCATCGGCTGGATCCAAGATGCTGGTGGCCTCGCGGTCATCGCCCACCCCGGCCGCTACAAGTTCACCGCCAACGAAGAGTACGCGCTCTTCCTCGAATTCAAGGCCCACGGCGGCCAGGCCATCGAGGTGGTCACCGGCAGCCACAGCCCGCCAGAGTACGTCGAGTACGCCGAGAAAGCCATCGAGTTCGGCTTTGCCGCATCGCGCGGCAGCGACTTCCACAGCCCCGACGAAAGCCACTGCGACCTGGGCCAGCTGCCCTGGCTGCCCGGCAACCTCAAGCCGGTGTGGGAACTGCTCGAAAGCCGCGTCCGGTGAGCGCCGGAGGCCCGGCCCGATGAGCGTGGTCCAGCCCGTGCCCAAGGGCACGCGGGACCTCGAATCCGAACGCGTCCTGGCCGGCATCGGGCTGGTGCTGCTGGCCACCGCCTGCTTTGCCACGCTCGACACCTCCACCAAGGTGTCGACCGCCGCGGTGCCGGTGATCATGGGCGTGTGGTTCCGCTATACCTTCCAGGCGGCTGCCATGGCGGCGGTGCTGCTGCCGCGCCATGGGCTTTCGGTGCTGCGCACGGCCCATCCAAAGTACCACCTGCTGCGCGGCGCGCTGCTCATGGGTTCCAGCGTCTTCGCCTTCCTGAGCCTGC
>JAFECZ010000143.1 GCA_018241905.1 Pseudomonadota bacterium | reverse complement strand
CGGATACCGACGATTTCGATTTCCTCGCCAACCTTGATCACGCCGCGCTCGACGGCGCCGGTGACCACCGTGCCGCGACCGGAGATCGAGAACACGTCTTCCACGGGCATCAGGAAGGTGCCGTCCACCGCGCGCTCAGGCGTGGGGATGTAGCTGTCCAGCGCTTCGGCCAGCTTCATGATGGCGCCTTCGCCCAGCTCGCCCTTGTCGCCTTCCAGCGCCAGCTTGGCCGAGCCGTGGATGATGGGGGTGGCGTCGCCGGGGAATTCGTACTTGTCCAGCAGTTCGCGGACTTCCATTTCCACCAGCTCCAGCAGTTCCTTGTCGTCGACCATGTCGCACTTGTTCAGGAACACGATGATGTAGCCCACGCCCACCTGGCGAGCCAGCAGGATGTGCTCGCGCGTCTGGGGCATCGGGCCGTCAGCGGCCGAGCACACCAGGATGGCGCCGTCCATCTGGGCAGCGCCGGTGATCATGTTCTTCACGTAGTCGGCGTGGCCGGGGCAGTCAACGTGCGCGTAGTGGCGGTTGGCCGTCTCGTACTCGACGTGCGCGGTGTTGATGGTGATGCCGCGGGCCTTTTCTTCGGGAGCCGCGTCGATCTGGTCGTAAGCCTTGGCTTCGCCGCCGAACTTGCTCGACAGCACCGTGGCGATCGCCGCCGTCAGCGTCGTCTTGCCATGGTCCACGTGGCCGATCGTGCCCACGTTCACGTGCGGCTTGGTGCGCTCAAACTTTCCTTTTGCCATTTTCTCGACTCCGAAAAAAACTGGATCAGTACAACTACAGCGGGCCGGCCGCCTAACCACATTGCCAGCTCGACCCGAGAAATGGTGCCCTTTGCGGGAATCGGACCCGCGACCTCTCCCTTACCAAGGGAGTGCTCTACCACTGAGCCAAAAGGGCCTAAACCTTCAAATATCCAAACAGCACGCCAGGCAACGAACTCAAGAACCTCTTTGGAGCGGGAGACGGGAATCGAACCCGCGTCATCAGCTTGGAAGGCTGGGGTTCTACCATTGAACTACTCCCGCATCGCGGGCGATCACTCAATGACCACGCCCATGAAGCCGTGTTCAAGCCCCGAGATTCGTCGCTTCGCTCGTCGCTCTGTTGCGTCCTGCAAAAATCCTTTTTCTTCGCTGGTGGAGAGGGCTGGATTCGAACCAGCGTAGGTATAAACCGGCAGATTTACAGTCTGCTGCCATTAACCACTCGGCCACCTCTCCGGCGAACCTCGAAATATAGCACGTTTCGAGGCGAACGTCGACATACCCAAGCACCTTTTCAGACTTGCGCCCGGGCACCGGAGTTTTCCGGAGCGCTGCGCGCCCCAAAAAAATCGACCGCGAGAGCATAACCGCAACCAGACCTCGGGTTTACCCTGTTACGAAAACTATTTTCGCCCGGGCATTAACTGGTCGCACTCGGCTGGCTGTCGCGCCAGGCTCGCGCCTGCCCGAAGTGGCCGCAGCCGATGAACGGGATCGGCGGCCGCAGCGCCGACAGCGGCGAAGGATGGTTGGCCACCAGGATCTTGTGCCGCCCGGCGTCGATCAGGGCGCGCTTGCTCTGGGCGTGCGAGCCCCACAGCATGAACATGACTGGGTGCTCGCCCTGGGCCACATGGCGGATCACCGCGTCGGTCAGCACCTCCCAGCCGCGCCCCGAATGGCTGGCAGGCTGTCCCTCTTCCACCGTGAGGCAGGTGTTGAGCAGCAGCACGCCATGCCTGGCCCACTTCACCAGGCTGCCCCCCGGATCGGGAAACGGCGGCGGCGACACGCCGAGATCGCGCTGCAGTTCCTTGAAGATGTTGCGCAGCGACGGCGGCAGCGCCACGCCCGGCGCCACCGAAAACGCCAGCCCCTCGGCCTGTCCGCGCCCGTGATAGGGGTCCTGCCCCAGGATCACGATGCGCACCGATTCGGGTGGCGTGAGTTCCAGTGCCCGCAGCGGTTGCGGCGGGAAGATGACAGCGCGCGCATCCAGCCGCTGCTGCAGAAAGGCGAGCAGGCGCTGGCCCGCGCTTCCGGCAAAGAACTCGTCGACCACCGGCTGCCAGCCCGGCGCGACGGGCCACTGCGCGGGGTCGGCGCCGGCGAGTTGGGTTGCCACGCTCATCGGAACAGTTCGGCCAGGGCCAGGCCGGGCTCTTCGGCGCGCATGAAGGCCTCGCCCACCAGGAAGGCATGCACGCCTGCGTCGCGCAGCTTGCGCACATCGGCTTGCGTGCCGATGCCCGATTCGGTCACCAGAAGACGATCGGGCGGCACCTGGGGCATCAAGGCCAGGGTCGTGTCGACCGAAACCTCGAAGGTGCGCAGATTGCGGTTGTTCACGCCAATGAGCGGCGTCTTGAGCTTGAGCGCGCGCTCCATCTCGGCCTGGTCGTGCACCTCGACCAGCACGGCCATGTCCAGGCCCAGCGCAATGGCCTCGAAGTCGCGCATCTGCGCGTCGTCCAGGCACGCGGCGATCAGCAGCACCGCGTCGGCGCCGATCGAGCGCGACTCGTAGATCTGGTAGGCGTCGACCATGAAATCCTTGCGCAGCACCGGCAACGCGCACGAGGCACGCGCCTGCTTGAGGTAGTCCACGCCGCCCTGGAAGAACTGCTTGTCCGTCAGCACCGAGAGGCAGGCCGCGCTCACCTTGCCGTCGCCTTCGGCATAGCTCTGGGCGATGTCGGCGGGAACGAAGTCGGGGCGCAGCACGCCCTTGCTCGGGCTGGCCTTCTTCACCTCCGCGATCACGCCGGCCTGGCCGGCCGCGATCTTGCCGCGCAGCGCGCCGACGAAGTCGCGCGTGAGCACGCGGCTTTCCGCATCGAAGCGCACCGCCTCGAGCGAAACACGCTTCCGGGCCGCCGCGACTTCCTCGCGCTTGACCGCAACGATCTTGTTCAGGATGTCCGACATGCCTCAAGCCCCCTTGGCCGCAGCAGCGCTGCTGAAAGCCACGAGCTGCGCCAGCTTGGCCTTGGCCGCGCCCGCGTCGATGGCGGCGCGCGCACGGTCGATGCCATCGGCGATGGAATCCACCACGTTGCCTGCGTAGAGCGCAGCACCGGCATTGAGCAGCACGATGTCGCGCGCCGGGCCCGTTTCGCCGTCGAGCACGCCCATCAGCATCGCCCTGGACTGCTCCGGCGTCTCCACCCGCAGCGAGCGGTTGCTGGACATGGCAAAGCCGAAGTCCTCGGGATGCAGTTCGTATTCGCGGATCTCGCCGTTGCGCAGCTCCCCGATCATGGTGGCGGCACCCAGCGAGATCTCGTCCATGCCATCGCGGCCGTACACGACCAGCGCATGCTCGGCCCCCAGCCGCTGCAGCGCGCGCACCTGGATGCCCACCAGGTCGGGGTGGAACACGCCCATCAGGATGTTGGGCGCGCCGGCTGGATTGGTGAGCGGCCCCAGGATGTTGAAGATGGTCTTGATGCCCAGCTCCTTGCGCACCGGCGCCACGTTCTTCATGGCGGGGTGATGGTTGGGCGCGAACATGAAGCCGATGCCCACCTCTGCAATGCTTGCGGCGATCTGATCGGGCTTGAGGTTGATGTTGACGCCCAGCGACTCGAGCACGTCGGCGCTGCCCGACTTGCTGCTCACGCTGCGCCCGCCGTGCTTGCTGACCTTTGCACCGGCCGCAGCCGCCACGAACATGGAACAGGTCGAGATGTTGAAGGTGTGCGAGCCGTCGCCGCCGGTGCCCACGATGTCGACCAGGTTGGTGGTGTCGGCCACCGGCACCTTGGTGGCCACCTCGCGCATCACCTGCGCGGCGGCGGTGATCTCGCCGATGGTTTCCTTCTTCACGCGCAGGCCGGTGATGAGCGCCGCCATCATGACCGGCGAGCATTCGCCGCTCATGATCAGCCGCACGATGTGCAGCATTTCGTCGTGGAACACCTCGCGGTGCTCGATGGTGCGCTGGAGCGCTTCTTGAGGGGTGATGGACATGGTTCTTCTCTCCGCGGGATTTCGTTCAGTGTCTGGGGGCATCGGCCAGCGCCAGCTGGATGCCGAAGCCGATGAAGATGGCGCCGGCCGCGCGCTCGAGCCAACGCACGCCACGGGCCACCAGGCCCACGCGCCGGGCCATCCAGGCGGCCGCGCCGGCCCAGCCGAAGTTGACCCACATGCCGTTGAAGTTGAACAGCAGCCCCAGCAGCAGGAAGCTCAGCGAGGGATGCGGCGCGTCGTGCGCAATGAACTGCGGCACGAAGGCCAGGAAGAACAGCGCCACCTTCGGATTCAGCGCATTGGTCAGGAAGCCCCGGCTGAATACCGCTCGCAACGACGCCGCCTCGGGCGCCGATGCCGCGGTGGGCAGCGAGGCCGGCTTCGAGCGGGACAGCAGCATCGATGCGCCCACGTACACAAGGTATGCCGCCCCCACCCACTTGAGCACGGTGAAAGCCGTGGCCGATGCCGCCACCAGCGCGCTCACGCCGACGGCCGCCGCGGCGATGTGCACGCAGCAGCCGGCGGTGATGCCCAGCGCGGCAACCAGCCCCGCGCGCACGCCACTGCGCAACGCGTGATTGACGATGTAGAAGACGTCCGGCCCCGGCGTCAGGTTCAGCAGCAGGCCGGCGGCGATGAAGGCCAGCAAGGCAGGCGTGTCGGGCATACGGCGTGCTCCTTCAGGCGCGGAAGAACTGGCGGATGGCCGCGACGGCGCGCTCGACGCCGGCCGCGTCCACGTCCAGGTGGGTGACGAAGCGCAGGCGATACAGGCCCGTTGCCAGGATGCCCTGCGACTTCAGGTGCGCCAGCAGATCGTTCATGCGCGGCTTGGCCTCGTCGCTCAGGTCGACGAAGACGATGTTGCTCTGCGGCGGCTCCACTGCCAGGCCGGGCACACCTTCCAGCCCTTCGGCCAGGCGGCGCGCCAGCGCATGGTCTTGCGCCAGGCGATCGACGTGGTGATCGAGCGCATGCGAAGCCGCGGCCGCAAGCAAGCCGGCCTGGCGCATGCCGCCGCCCGCCATCTTTCGGATGCGGTGGGCTCGTGCGATGAATTCGCGCGAACCGCAGAGCGCAGACCCCACGGGCGCGCCCAGCCCCTTGCTGAAGCACACCGAGACGCTGTCGAAGCATTGCGCGATGCGGCGGGCTTCGGCCTGCACCGCAGCGCCGGTCTGTTCCGCCTGCGCCACGGCAGCGTTGAAAAGCCGCGCGCCATCGAGGTGCCGCTGCAGCCCCTTGGACTTCGCCAGCTGCGTTGCTGCCTGCACGAACTCGAAAGGCAGCAGCTTGCCGCCCAAGGTGTTTTCGAGCGCCAGCACGCGGGTGCGCGCGAAGTGCGCGTCGTCGGGCTTGATGGCGCCTTCGATGTCCGCCAGCTTGAACGTGCCGTCGGCCTGGTGCTCCAGCGGCTGCGGCTGCACGCTGCCGAAGACCGCGGCGCCGCCGCCCTCCCAGCGATAGCAGTGCGCCTGCTGGCCCACGATGTATTCCTCGCCGCGCTGGCAATGCGAAAGGATGGCGCACAGGTTGCTCTGCGTTCCGGTGGGCACGAACAGCGCCGCTTCGAAACCCAGCAGGCCGGCGATCTTTTCCTGCAGTGCGTTGACGCTGGGATCCGTGCCGAACACATCGTCGCCCAGCGGCGCCGCCATCATGGCGGCCCGCATCGCGGCCGTGGGTTGCGTCACCGTATCGCTGCGCAAATCGACCGCTTGGGGCGTGGTCATGTGTCTTCTCCTACGACAGGAAGTTCTTGAGCATGGCGTGGCCATGCTCGGTCAGGATGGATTCGGGATGGAACTGCACGCCTTCGATGCGAACGTCGTGCGCGAAGCCCGTGTGGCGCACGCCCATGATCTCGCCATCGTCGGTCCAGGCGGTCAGCGCCAGCTCCTTCGGGCAGGTGGCGCGCTCGATCGAGAGCGAGTGATAGCGGTTGACGGTGAAGCGCTCGGGCAAGCCGGCAAACACGCCTTCGCGCGTGGTGCTGATCTCGCTGGTCTTGCCGTGCATGAGCTGCTGCGCCCGCACGATCTTGCCGCCGAAGGCCGCACCGATGGATTGGTGGCCCAGGCACACGCCCAGGATGGGGAGCCTGCCGGCGAATTCCTTGATGGCCGCCACCGAAACGCCCGCCTCGGCCGGCGAGCAGGGCCCCGGCGACACCACCAGCCGCGTCACGCCGCCGTCGATCAGCGCGGCAATGCCGGCCAGGTCGATCTCGTCGTTGCGGTGCACCTGCACATCCGCCCCCAGTTCGCCGAAATACTGCACCAGGTTGTAGGTGAAGGAGTCGTAGTTGTCGATCATCAACAGCTTGGTCATGGCGCTCACTCCAGTCCTTCTTCCACCAGCTCTGCAGCACGCAGCAGCGCACGCGCCTTGGCCTCGGTTTCCTTCCATTCCAGCTCGGGCACCGAATCGGCCACCACGCCGGCCGCCGCCTGCACATGCAGCACCTGGTCCTTCACGATGCCGGTGCGGATGGAAATGGCCACGTCCATGTCGCCGGCATAGCTGATGTAGCCGCAGGCGCCGCCGTACAGGCCGCGCTTGGTGGGCTCGAGCTGGTCGATGAGCTCCATGGCGTGCACCTTGGGCGCACCGGTGAGCGTGCCGGCCGGGAAAGTCGCCTTGAGCACGTCGATGGCAGTCATGCCGTCCTTGAGCGTGCCCTCCACGTTGCTCACGATGTGCATCACATGGCTGTAGCGCTCCACCGCAAAGGCCTCGGTCACCTTCACTGTGCCAGTCTTGGCGATGCGGCCGATGTCGTTGCGCGCCAGGTCGATGAGCATGACGTGCTCGGCGCGCTCCTTGGGGTCGTTCACCAGTTCGACCTCGGCCGCCTTGTCCAGCTCGATCGAGGCGCCGCGGGGCCTGGTGCCGGCCAGCGGGCGGATGGTGATCTTCTGCTCGCCCTCGCCCGTGTTCTCCTGGCGCACCAGGATCTCGGGCGATGCGCCCACCACATGGAAGTCGCCCAGGTTGTAGTAGTACATGTAGGGGCTGGGGTTGAGCGAACGCAGCGCGCGGTACAGCGACAGCGGCGACTCGGTGTAGCGCTTGCTGATGCGCTGGCCGACCTGCACCTGCATGAAGTCGCCGGCCGCGATCAGTTCCTTGGCGCGCTCCACCGCGGCCAGGTAGTCGGCCTTGGCGAAGCTGCGCTGCGCAGGGTGCGCCTGCGAAGCCTTCACCACCGGCGCGCTTACCGAGTACTTGAGCTGCTCGCGCAGCGCGCGCAGCCGCCGCTTTGCATTGGCGTACGCCTCGGGCTGCGACGGGTCGGCATAGACGATGAGATAGAGCTTTCCCGAGAGGTTGTCGATGACGGCCAGTTCCTCGCACTGCAGCAGCAGGACGTCGGGGCAGCCCAGAGCGTCGGGCGGGCAGCTTTTCTCCAACTTCTTCTCGATGTAGCGCACCGTGTCGTAGCCGAAGTAGCCAGCCAGTCCGCCGCAAAAGCGCGGCAGGCCGGGGCGCAGCGCCACCTTGAAACGCTTCTGGTAGTCGGCGACGAAGTCCAGCGGATTGCCGCGGGCGCTCTCCACCACCTTGCCGTCGGTCACCACTTCGGTGACGGCTTCGTCGCCGAAGCCGCTGGCACGCAACAGCGTGCGGGCCGGCAGGCCGATGAAGCTGTAGCGCCCGAAGCGCTCGCCGCCCACCACGGACTCGAGCAGGAAGCTGTACTTGCCGCCCTCCTTGGTGTGGGCCAGCTTGAGATAGAGGGACAGGGGGGTTTCGAGGTCTGCAAAGGCCTCGACCATCAGCGGGATGCGGTTGTAGCCCTGGGCGCTGAGGCTCTTGAATTCGAGTTCGGTGATCACGGGGAGGTTCTCCATGGGCCGCACGGCACGTTCATGGCGCGGGCGGCGAATCATTCACTTGAATTGGCCGATGTCTTGTGGTGCAGATGACAAGGGCCACGGGCGCGCGGCAACGGCGCCGCGCAGGTCAAACAGGCAACGACTTTGGCGTACGCCAGGGCCAGGCTCCCCGGCCTTGACCTGTCTGGATGACGTGATGAATGAACATGGAAAGGCAGAGTTTATACGAGTGGCGCAAGCAGAACAAATTGATACATTGACCCACGCGAATTGATTGGAGCACAAGAAGATGAGTCGTCTCACGCGCTGGATTGCCGTCGGCGCATTGGCCGCGGCCCTGGGAGCGGCCCACGCCGCGCCGCTCGAGCTGGCGGGCGTCAAGATCGACGAGGCCGTCGAACTGGGCGGCAGCAGGCTGCAGCTCAACGGTGCCGGTGTGCGCTTCAAGGCGGTGTTCAAGGTCTACACCGCGAGCCTGTACCTCGGCAAGAAATGCGGCACCACCGACGAGGTGCTGGCCGCGCAGGGCGCCAAGCGCATCTCCATCACCATGCTGCGCGACATCGACGCCAACGAACTGGGCAAGCTGTTCACCCGCGGCGTGGAAGACAACTCGCCCAAGAGCGAAATGGCCCAGCTGATTCCGGGCCTGCTGCGCATGAGCCAGATCTTTTCGGACCAGAAGAACCTGCGGGCGGGCGACACGTTCACGGTGGACTGGATGCCGGGCAAGGGCACCGTCATCGGCGTCAAGGGCGTGGCCCAGGGCGAACCGATCAAGGAGCAGGCCTTTTTCAACGCGCTGGCGCGCATCTGGCTGGGCCCTTCGCCGGCCGACTACAAGCTCAAGGACGCCCTCTTGGGCATCAGCTCCAGCTGAGGCGCGCTCAGGCGGCCCGCAGCGCGGCCAGTTGCGCCAGCGAATCGATCACGCCGTCGGCATCGACGCCCAGCACCGGCTCGCCGTGGTTGTAGCCGTAGCTCACCAGCACCACCGGACAGTGTGCTGCGCGCGCAGCCTGCGCATCGTTGCTGGAGTCGCCGATCATCAGCGTGCATTCGGGGCGGCTGCCCAATGCCTCGCAGGTCTTGACCAGCGGCAGCGGGTCTGGCTTCTTGCGCGCGAATGCATCGCCGCCGAACACCACGTCGAAGTAGCCGTCCAGGCCTTTGGCCGCAAGCAGGGGCTTGGCGAAATCGCCAGGCTTGTTGGTAAGGCACGCCAGGCGAAGGCCGCGTGCGCGCAGCGCGCGCAGGCCCTCGACCACACCGGCATACACGCGCGAATGGCGGCCGTTGATGTCCAGGTAGTGGCGCGAATAGCTTTGCCACGCGGCGTCGTACAAGCGCGAATCCGCCGCGTGGCCGGCGCGCACGTGGCGCAGCACCGAATGGATCAGGTGCTCCGACCCCTTGCCCACCATCGACTCCACCGCGGCCGGCGCCACGCGCGGCAGGCCCAGCTCGTCCAGCATGAGGTTCAGCGCCACCGCGAAGTCGCCCAGGGTGTCGACCATGGTGCCGTCCAGGTCCACCATGGCGGCGTCCAGCTTGTTCAGATCGATACGTAAGGAACTCATCGGCCCCGATTTTCTCCCACCCGGCCCTGCCACCGCATTCAGTACGATGGCGCCGCTTGAAATTCCGAATGGGAGTCGCACCGATGCAAAGTTCGCAACGACGTCACGGTAGGCACTGGATGAAGGCGATGGCCGCCTTCGCTTGCGCAGCCGCCACGCTCTGCCCACCCCTTGCGGCCAGCGCCGCGTCCGCCGCGCAGACCGGCGCCCCGGCGGCCCAGCCGGGCGGCGAAAGCCCCTGGCCCTACACCGTGCGCCTGAACGCCAAGGACGTTCTGCAGGTCTACCCGCCACAAATCGACAGCTGGGACGGCCTGCAGCTGCGTGCGCGCGCCGCCGTCGTGATGCGCGAAGGCGCAAGCGGCAGCGGCGCCGCGGACAAGGACTCGCGCGCCACCTACGGCGTGATCGAGCTGGCCGCCCGCACGCTGGTGGACAAGGGCACGCGCCGCGTCACGCTGGACCACTACTCCGTCACCAAGGCCCAGTTCCCTTCGGCGGGCCAGGAAGCCCAGGCCTGGGTCGACGCGCTGCAGAAGGACGCCATCGGCAAGCAGCGGACCATCAGCCTCGACCGGCTGGAAGCGCAGGTGCAAGGCGTGCAGACGGCCGAGCGCAACGCCAGGCTGCCGCTGAAGAACGAAGCGCCCTCGCTGATCTTCTCGCGCCAGAGCGCCATCCTGGTCAACATCGACGGCGCACCGCGCTACGTGCGCGCCGAGGGCACTTCGCTCGACCGCGTGCTCAACACCCGCGTGCTGCTGCTGCGCGACGGCAGCGGTCGCCACTACCTGCACGTGTTCGACGGCTGGATGACCACCGATTCGCTCGACAGCCCCGCGGGCTGGACCGTGCTGCCCAGCGAAAGCCCCGACCTGAAGAAGCTGCGCACCGAGGCCCAGGGCAACCGCGCCGCAGACCTGCTGTCCGGCGTGACGGCCGCCACCGGCGACAAGGCGGGCGATGCGCGCCAGGCGCCGCCCACACTCAAGAGCGGCATGCTGCCGCGCATCTACGTGGCCACGCGGCCCACCGAGCTGGTCGTGAGCGACGGCGACTGGCTGTGGACGCCCGTCGCGGGCACACAGCTGCTGTACGTGAAGAACACCACCGGCAACATCTTTCGCGACAACAACGACCAGCAGATCTACCTGCTGATCTCGGGTCGCTGGTTCCGCGCGCCGAACGAAGCCGGCCCGTGGAGCTTCGTCGCGGCCAACGCGCTGCCGGCCGACTTCGCGAAGATCCCCGACGACAGCGAGAAGGAAAACGTCAAGGCCTCCATTGCCGGCACGACGCAGGCGCGCGAAGCCGCCATTGCCACCAACGTACCGCAGACGGCCGCCGTGCGAGCTTCGCAAGCCAGGCTGCAGCCGCTGCGCTTCGACGGCGGCGCGCCGCGCTGGACGGCCATTGCCGGCACCTCGCTCAACTGGGCGCCCAACACTGCCACGCCGCTGATCCAGGCGGGCGAGCACAGCTACTTCGCGCTGGACAACGGCGTGTGGTTCACCGCCGCGGGCGTCGAGGGTCCGTGGGTGGTGGCCACCGCCGTGCCGGCCTCGATCTATTCGATTCCGCCGAGCTCGCCGCTGCACTACGTCACCTATGTGCGCATCTTCGGCGTCTCGGGCGACTAGGGGTACGTGGGCTACACCGGCGGCTA
>JAFECZ010000142.1 GCA_018241905.1 Pseudomonadota bacterium | reverse complement strand
ACGGAACATGGGGCGCGATTCTAGGGATGCCGCCCCGCCGCCTTCTGACCGGCTGCGCAGGAAAAAAGGCGTTAGCGCGGCAGCGTAATGACGAAGCTGGCCCCGCCACCGGCCCGCGCCTCGCAACGCACGGTGCCGCCATGGCGCTCGGCAATCGACTTCACCAGCGCCAGGCCCAGGCCGACGCCGCCTTCGCGCTCGCTGGCGCCCGGCAGGCGGTAGAAGGGCTCGAAGATGCGCTCGCGCAGCGCCGGCGGCACGCCCGGCCCGCGGTCGCTGACCACCAGCCTGGCCTGCGGCCCGTCGGCCTGCAGTTGCAGGCTGACTTCGCCGGCGCCACCGTAGCGGCGCGCGTTCTCCAGCAGGTTGCGGATCGCGCGCCGCAGCAGGCGCGGCACGCCGCGTACCGTGAGGGCGTCGGTGTCGGTGCCTGCGGGCACGTCCAGCTCGGCCTCGGTGCGCGCGCATTCCTCGGCGGCCAGGCCCACCAGCTCCACGTTTTCCACCGTGCCCATGTCGGCTTCGCGCGCGTCGAGGCGGCTGGCCAGGAGGATCTCGTCGATCAGCTGGTCGAGTTCGGCGATGTTGCGCGAGATCTCGGTGCGCGTGACGGCGCTGGGGTGCTCGCCCATCAGCTCCAGCGCCATGCGGATGCGCGTGAGCGGCGAGCGCAGCTCGTGGCTGGCATTGGCCAGCAGCGATTTGTGCGAGCGCACCAGCGTCTCGATGCGGGCGGCCGATTCGTTGAAGCGGGCCGCCAGGTCGGCCACCTCGTCGTCGCCGTCCTGCGCCGCGCGGGCCGACAGGTCGCCCTCGCCCCAGCGCTGCACGCTGCGCTGCAGCACCTCCAGCCGCTTGGTCAGGCGCCGCACGATGGGGTAGACGCCCAGGGCCACGGCCATGCCCACCAGCGCGATCAGCCAGCCGGGGCCGTAGGGCGTGCGCCACCAGGGCGGAGGCGGGCGCTTGCCGTCGGGGCCGAGCGTGTCTTCGCGCCGCGCCATCTCCAGCGTGAACTTGCGCCCGTCTTCCAGCGAAATGTCGAACAGGATCTTGGCGCCCGGCACGCGCATGGCCGAGCCGCCGCCGATCACCTTGTCGTCGTCGTCGGTGACCGTGACCACCCGCGGGATCTGCGAGACGCGGTCGCGCTCGTTCTCGATGGCCAGGCGCAGCAGCCAGCTGGCGGCAAAGGTCAGCACGATCACGCCGCCGACCACCGCCAGCCAGATGCGGACGTACAGGTGGCGCGAATAGGGGTTGAAGAGCTTGGCCATCGGCTGTGCTTTCGTACGGGGGGCTCTGGGCGCAGGTCAGTCCTGCTGCTTGGCGAACACGTAGCCCACGCCGCGCACCGTGAGGATGCGCTTGGGGTTCTTCACGTCCGCCTCGATGGCCGCGCGGATGCGGCCCATGTGCACGTCGATGGAGCGGTCGAAGGCTTCCAGCTCGCGCCCGCGCACCGCTTCCATGATCTGGTCGCGCGTGAGCACCCGGCCGGCGCGCTCGGCCATGGCCACGAGCAGGTCGAACTGGTAGGAGGTCAGGTCGGCCTCGTTGCCGCTCACGGTCACGCTGCGCGCGTTGCGGTCGATTTCCAGCGAGCCGAAGCGCATGACTTCGCTGGTGGGCGCGGCGCTGGTCGGGGCGCCGTCGACGCGCCGGCGCAGCACCGCGCGGATGCGCGCCAGGAGTTCGCGCGGCTCGAAGGGCTTGGGCAGGTAGTCGTCGGCGCCGATCTCCAGGCCGATGATGCGATCCATCGGGTCGCCCTTGGCGGTGAGCATCAGCACCGGCACCTTGGCCAGCGGCCCGGGCAGGGCGCGGATGCGGCGGCAGACCTCCAGCCCGTCGGTGTCGGGCAGCATCAGGTCCAGGATGACCAGGTCGGGCGTCCTGTCCTGCAGCGCGGCCATGCCGCCGGCCCCGTCGCCCGCGTGCGTCACGGCCATGCCGGACTGGGTGAGGTATTCGCTGACCATCTGCGCCAGGCGCAGGTCGTCTTCGATCATCAGGAGCTGGGGGGTACTCATGTTCGGCATGCTCGCGCTTCCCCGGCAAGCAGGGTTGAATGCTTTGTAAAGTTGGGTAAAGGAGGCGGCGTCCGCCATCCGCGGGACGCGGCGCATGCCGGCCCCGCGCGAATGTCAGGCGAGCGGGCGGACCGTCAGGCGCAGTGCGAGATGCGCGGACAGCGGCAGCGCCAGATGCGCTTCTTCGCCGCGTGCCAGGGCTTCGTACAGCGGCAGGGCGTCCGCCAGGGCGTTGCCCTGCAGCGCACGAGCCGCGTTCGACTGCAGCGCGACCGGCTGGGCGGGCCCGGTGGCCAGCGACCATTCGAAAGCTGCCACCGCGCGCTGGCTGCGCTCGGGCGCGATCACCATGGCCGCGGCCAGCATGCCTTCGCTGTGGACCGCCGAAGCCAGCGGGCCCACGGCCTGCACGTCGAAGCCGGTGAGCAGCACGGCCTGCTGGTCGCAGGCGCACTGTGCGGCCGCTTCCAGCAGGCCGGCGGCAAAGGTGGCCTCGAAGGAAGCGACCGAGTTGCTCGACGCCATGCAGCCGGTGCCGATGGTCCAGTAGCCCACCGCCGCGTTGTGCACCGAGTTGTGGAACTTGGTGGGCGACAGCAGGGTGGGCTCGGTGGCCAGCGTGGCGCACATGTAGTCGTTGATGGCCAGGTCGCCGTGCGCCGAGGCAAAGACGCAGGGGAGATCCGCGGCCTGCCGGCCCGCGGCAGCCACCGCGGCGGCCGCCACTTCCAGCGCGATGGCCACCGAATCGGGCGCGCGGCGGCGCTCGGCCGGGGCCAGCACCTGCGGCGCCGGGCGCTTTGCCGGCGGATCGGCCGGCGCGCCCTCGCCGCGCAGGGCCGCGCGCGCAATGTCCCAGCCCGGAAGCGTGGGCGCCCACAGGGCCGGGCCTTCGATGTAGAGGGTGGGGGTGGAAGAACTCATGCCGCGGCTCCCTTGCCGAAGATCAGGGCGCAGTTGTTGCCGCCGAAGCCGAAGGAATTGGAGAGCGCGTAGCGCACGTTTCCGCTCGCGCCGTGCAGGCGGATCTGCGGCCCGCAGTCCGCGTCGAGGGCGCTGCTGTTGATGGTGCCGGGCATCCAGCCGCTTTCCAGGACCAGCAGGCTCACCACCGCCTCCACGATGCCGGCGGCGCCGAGCGTGTGGCCGGTGAAGCCCTTGGTCGAGCTGGCATGCGTGGTGGCCGGGAAGCGCCGCGCCACCAGGGCGGCCTCGACTTCGTCGTTCTTGCTGCTGGCCGTGCCGTGCAGGTTGATGTAGTCGATGACGTCGGTAGACAGGCCCGCGCGCGCCAGCGCGTCGTCCAGCGCGCGCTCGGCGCCCAGGCCTTGCGGATGCGGCGTCGACATGTGGTGCGCGTCGCTGGCCTCGCCATAGCCCAGCAGCAACAGCGGCGCCGCGCCGCTGCCGGCATCGGCGCGTTCGACCAGCGCGAAGCCTGCCGCCTCGCCGAGGCTGATGCCGTCGCGCTGCGCGTCGAAGGGGCGGCAGGGTGCCGGCGACACCAGTTCGAGCGAATTGAAGCCGAACAGCACGCTGCCGCACAGCGTGTCGACCCCGCCCACCACAGCCGCGTCGGCCAGCCCCAGGCGAATCAGCCGCTCGGCCGATGCAAAGGCCTTGGCGCTGGACGAGCAGGCGGTGGAGATCGTTTCGCACGGGCCTTCCAGGCCCAGCGCCTGCTGCACGAACATGCCCAGCGAGTGCGGCGTGTGCACCAGCGGGCGGCGCTGATCGGGTTGGAAGCGGCCGTCTGCGTCGACCTTGGTGTAGGCCTCTTCGGTTTCGCCGATGGCCGAGGTCGAGGTGCCCAGCACCAGCGCAACGCGGCTGGCGCCGTAGCGCTCGCGCGCTGCCGTGGCGGCAGAAATGAAGTCGTCGGCCTGCAGCCCGAGCCAGGCCAGGCGGTTGTTCCGGCAGTCCCAGGCGGCCAGGTTCTGGGGCAGCGCGAGTGATTCCAGGCCCTCGACCCGGCCGATCCAGGTCGGCAGCGGGCTGGGCCCGAAATCGTTGGCGCGCAGGCCGCTGCGTGCGGACTGCAGGGCTTCGGCCAGGGCCGTCTTGCCGACGCCCACGGCCGTGGTGGCCGTGTAGGCGCTGATGCGAAGGGGAGGGATGGGAGAAGGCACTGGATGCAAGCGTTGGATGGACGAAACCGGTGTTTGTAACAGCTACCGGCGCGGCGGTGTTCGGGGCCGGCTCGTACTGCGCAGGGCCAGCGCCACCAGCACCACCACGGGCAGGCCCAGCGCCGCAGTCGCGGTGAAGAAGTTGGCGTAGCCGAAATGGTCGACGAATTCGCCCGAAAAGCCGGCGATGAACTTGGGCAGCAGCAGCATCATCGAGCTGAACAGCGCGTACTGCGTGGCCGAATAGTTCACATTGGTCAGGCTCGACAAATAGCCGATGAAGGCCGCCGAGGCGATGCCGCCGGCAAGGTTGTCGGCCGAGACCACCGCGATCAGCGCGGCCAGGTCGCGCCCGTGCCCGGCCAGCCATGCAAACAGCAGGTTGCTGGCGGCGCTGAGTACCGCGCCCAGCATCAGGATGCGGGCCACGCCGAAGCGCGCCGACAGCACGCCGCCGATGAAGGCGCCCACCAGCGTCATGATCACGCCGAAGATCTTGCTGACGGAGGCCACCTCGTCCTTCGTGTAGCCCATGTCCACGTAGAAGGGGTTGGCCATGATGCCCATCACCACGTCGCTGATTCGGTAGACGGCAATGAGCGACAGGATGAGCGCGGCCTGCCAGCGGTAGCGCCGGATGAAGTCGGCAAAGGGCTCGATGAGCACGTCGCGCACCCATTCGCCGGCGTTGCGGGCCGCGGGCAGCTCGCGCCGCTGCGGCTCGGGCGACAGCATTACCGTGAGCACGCCCACCAGCATCGAGGCCGCCATGGCCAGGTACGCCGCCTGCCACGCGCTGTTCTGGTAGCCGCTGGCGCCCGCCACTTCGGCCCGCGCCGCGATCCACAGCACGCCGGCGCCGGCCCAGATCATGGCCACGCGGTAGCCGGTCTGGTAGGCGGCGGCCAGGGCTGCCTGCTTGTCGGTGGCGGCCGATTCGATGCGATACGCGTCCAGTGCAATGTCCTGCGTGGCCGAGCCGAAAGCCACCAGCAGCGCGCACCACACCAGCGGCCGCAGCTGCGCGCTGGGGTCGTTGAAAGCCATGCCCACCAGTCCGGCGATGACCATGACCTGCGCCAGCAGCAGCCAGCCGCGGCGCCGGCCCAGCCAGGGCGTGAGCGGGGGCACGGGCATGCGGTCTACCAGCGGGGCCCAGACCCACTTGAAGGCGTAGGCCAGGCCCACCCAGCTGAGGTAGCCGATGGCGGTGCGGTCGATTCCGGCCTCGCGCAGGCGAAAGCTCAGCGTGCCCAGCACCAGCAGCAGTGGCAGCCCGGCCGAAAAGCCCAGCGCCAGCATGCGCAGCGTGGCCGGCTCGAGATACACCGCCAGCGCCTCGCGCCACGAGCGGACGGGCTTGTCGGTCGAAGGGGCGGGAGAAGTGGACGGCTCGGCGCCCTGCGAAGGAAGATGCATGCAGACAGTGAGGTGAGCTCTCCTTATTATTCCCGCATGTGCTTTTACTGCCACTTTTCCTCCAAAGGTTCCTCCGCAGGCCGCTTGCCCGAGCGTTCACGCCGGGCCTTCCTGCTGGTCGCCGGCGCGGGCGTCGCCTCGCCGGTGCTGGCGCAGGTGAACGTGGGCGCGCCTTCGGCGGCGCGCAACATCGTGCCGGCCGAGGACCTGGAGCAGGCCGGCGCGCAGCAATACGCGCAGCTGCTGGCGCAGGCCCGGGAAAAGGGCGCGCTGGCACCCGACGGCAATGCCCAGCTGCGCCGCCTGCGCGCCATTGCCGCCCGCATCATTCCCTTTGCGCCGCAGTGGAACCCGCGCGCCGCGCAGTGGAAGTGGGAGGTCAACCTGATCGGCAGCAAGCAGGTCAACGCCTTCTGCATGCCCGGGGGCAAGATCGCCTTCTACACGGGCATCCTCGATCAACTCAAGCTCACCGACGACGAAGTGGCCATGGTGATGGGCCACGAGGTGGCGCACGCGCTGCGCGAGCATGCGCGCGAACAGCTGGCCAAGCGCACCGGCACCGGCCTGGCCTTGTCGATCGGTGCCCAGCTGCTGGGGCTGGGGCAGGTGGGCGACCTGGCGGCGCGCGGCGCCACGCAGCTGCTGTCGCTGCAGTTCAGCCGCACCGACGAATCCGAAGCCGACCTGGTGGGGCTCGAGCTGGCCGCGCGCGCCGGCTTCGATCCGCAAGCCTCGGTCACGCTGTGGCAGAAGATGGGCAATGCCTCGGCAGCCAGCCAGAGCGGCGGCCTGAGCTTCCTGTCCACCCACCCTACCGGCCCGGACCGCATCCGCAACCTGCAGGACAACATTCCGAAGGTCGAGGGGCTGTACCAGGCGGCCAGGCGCTAGGGGCTTGAATGAAGTTCCTTGTCGGCACCGCCTCGTGGACTGACAAGACGCTGATCGACTGCGGGCGCTTCTACCCGGCCGACTGCAAGACGCCCGAGGCGCGGCTGCGCTTCTACGCGTCGAACTTCCCGCTGGTGGAGGTCGATTCCAGCTACTACGCCATTCCGACCCCCGCCACCGCGCAGGCCTGGGTCTTGCGCACGCCCGATGATTTCGTCTTCAACGTGAAGGCGTTTCGCCTCTTCACCGGCCATTGGACCGAGACGAAGGTGCTGCACAAGGACATCCAGCAGCAGCTCGGCGCAGATGGCCAGCGCCTGTACTACAAGACCGTGCCCGAGGAGATCCGCGCGGAGCTCTGGCGCCGCTTTGCCGAGGCGCTCGAGCCGCTGCGCCTGGCGGGCAAGCTCGGCCTGGTCCACTTCCAGTTTCCGCCGGCCGTGCGTTTCAGCAAGGAGGCGATGGCGCACATCGAGAAGTGCCTGGCCTGGCTGCCGCAGCACACGCTGAGCATCGAGTTCAGGCACAAGTCGTGGTGGGACGGGCCGCAGCGCACGGCCAGCACGCTGGACTTCCTGCGCGAGCACCGGCTGGTGCACACCATCGTCGACGGGCCGCAGGGCGCGGACAACAGCGTGCCCCAGGTCTGGGAGCTCACCCATCCGGACGTGCTGCTGCTTCGGCTGCACGGCCGCAACACGCTTTCTTACAACGCCAAGGGCGCGGCATCGGCGGCCGAGCGCTTCGACTACGACTACCCCGACCCGGAGTTGCGCGAACTGATGGTGGAACTGGTGCGCCTGGCCTACAAGACCAAGCACGCGCACATCGTGTTCAACAACTGCGACGAGGACAAGGGCCAGCGCAACGGCATCAGCTTCATGAAGATGCTGCTGGCGTACGGCTAGGCGCCGGCGCAGAACAACATGACGGAGATGAAATGACAAACAAGCGAATTCGAATCACGGCCGGCGGCATGCACTTCGTGGCCGAAACACACCCGAACGCGCCGCAGACGGTGGCCGCCTTCGAGAAGCTGCTGCCTTACCGGCAGAAGCTCATCCATGTGCGCTGGAGCGGCGAGGGCGTCTGGGTGCCGCTGGGCGAATTCCAGCTCGGCGTGGGCTTCGAGAATGCCCACAGTCATCCGTCGGTGGGCGACATCATGTTCTACCCCGGCGGCTACAGCGAGACGGAAATCATCCTGGCCTACGGCCCCTGCAGCTTCTCGAGCAAGCTGGGGCAACTGGCGGGCAACCACTTCCTCACCATCACCGGGGGCCGCGAGCAATTGCCCGAGCTGGGCCGCAAGGTGCTTTGGGAAGGCGCGCAGGACGTGCTGTTCGAAGCCGAGTAAGCGCAGGGCGGGGGCGGGGGCGGGGGCCCCAAGGCATCAAAGGGTGAATTCGTAGTCCACCGTGATCGGCGCGTGGTCGCTGAAGCGGACCGTCTTGTAGATCTCCTCGTTCCTGGCCAGCTTGGCGAAGGCCGGCGTGGCCAGGTGGTAGTCCAGCCGCCAGCCTACGTTCTTGGCGCGCGCCTGGCCGCGGTTGCTCCACCAGGTGTAGCAGTCGTCGGTGGTGTCGGGCTTGAGCATGCGGTACACGTCCACCAGGCCTGCGCCCTCGGCGCCGGCGTCGAGCAGGCGCGTCATCCAGGCCCGCTCCTCGGGCAGGAAGCCGCTGTTCTTCAGGTTCCCCTTCCAGTTCTTCAGGTCGGCTTCCTTGTGCGCGATGTTGATGTCGCCGCACAGCACGAACTCGCGCTCCTTCTTGAGCTCGACCAGGTGCGGAAAGAAGCCCGCCAGGAAGCGGAACTTGGCAGCCTGGCGCTCCTCGCCCGAAGAGCCGCTGGGAAAGTAGCAGCTGATCACCGAGAACTTGCGCTTGGGCGTGTCGAAGCGCAGCTCGAGGTAGCGGCCTTCGGCGTCGAACTCCTTGTCGCCCCAACCCACCATCACGTCGCTGGGGGCATGCCTGGTGTAGACCGCGGTGCCCGCATAGCCCTTCTTCTCGGCAAAGTGGAAGTGGCCCTTGAGTCCGGCCATTTCCTCGAAGCGCCCCTCCACGTCGCCGGCCTGGACGCGGATTTCCTGCATGCAGATGCAATCGGGCGAGAGGGCGGCCACCCAGTCGGCCACGCCCTTGGTGGTGGCCGAGCGCAGGCCGTTGAGGTTGAGGCTGGTCAGTTTGAACAAGGCAGGTTCCGGTAAGAGGGTTGATCAGGAGGCCGAATCGGCTTGCGCCGGGCCGTCTTCGATGCGCATGTGGACAGGCGCCAGTTGCCGCAGGTGGCGGCTCCAGGCAGCGGCATAGGCGCGCTCGATGCGGCGCGCGAACAAGGGCGTGTCGAACAGCGGCGATTCGGTGCGGGCGCGCGACAGGCGCTCGCGCAGCGCGGCCAGCCGCTGCGGCGAGCGCGCCAGGTCGAGCGCCGCATTTTCGTAGGCGGCGAAATCGTGCGTCACCAGCTCGGGCAGGCCGGCGGCGCGCAGCAAGCTGGCCGCCACGCGCGATGCGAAGGTGTCGCCGGCCAGCGTGAGGACCGGCAGGCCGGCCCACAAGGCGTCGCTGCACGTGGTGTGGGCATTGCAGTAGGGCGTGTCCAGGAACAGGTCCGCCTGCGCGTGCCGCGCCAGGTGTTCTGCCAGGGGCATGCGTTCGGCCCACACCAGCCGCGCCGGGTCGACGCCGCGGGCGCGGGCCTGCGCCTGGAGGGCGCCGCTGGCGCCGTCGCCCTCGCTGCTGCCGCCGCGAAAGAGCCACAGCACGCTGCCCGGCACCTGCGCGAGCAGCCGCATCCAGACGTCGAAGATCGCGGGTGTGATCTTGTAGTTGTTGTTGAAGCAGGCAAACACGAAGCCGTCCTGCGGCAAGCCCAGCGCTGCGCGGTCGGGCACCTGCCCGGTGATCGGCTTGGTGTTGTCGTTGACCTGGTAGGAGCCGGGCAGCCGCAGCACCTTCTCGGCATACGCGTCGAGTTCGTCGTCCCGCACCAGCGTGTCGTCGGCAACGATGTAGTCGATGAAGTCGCAGCCCATGGAGCCGGGGAAGCCCAGGTAGTTCACCTGGATGGGGGCCGCGCGGTGCGCGAAGATGCCCGGCCGGGCGTCCTGGGTGAAACCCTTCAGGTCGATCGCGATGTCGATGCCGCCCGTGCGAGCCAGTGCCGCGATATCCGCATCGCTGTGTTCGTGCACTTCCGTGAAACTGTCGAAGGCAGCCACCAGGCGCTCGCGCATGGCATCGCGCACGGGCCTGCCGAAGGCGAAGGCGTGCAGCTCGAAGCGCGTGCGGTCGTGGCACTCGAACAGGCGGGCCATGAGCTGCGAGGTGGCATGGTTGTGGAAGTCCGCCGAAAAGTAGCCCAGGCGGATCTTGCCGCCGCCGCCGCCGTCGCGCGGCGGGTACCCCGGGGCGGGCTGCGCGGGGTGCTTGTCCAGGGCGTAGGTCCTGGCGCATGCCAGCAGCGTGCGCGCGTCGGCCGGGGTGGCCAGCATGGGGAAGGGAATGGAGGCCTTCTCGCCCTGCCCGATGCGCGCGACGATCTCGCGGGCGAGCGAGTCCAGGCCGTCCCATTCGCAGACATGCATCCTGGCGTGCAGCAGGCTGCCCTGAAGGTACGGGGTCCCGGGCGCCAGGCGGGCCGCAGTCTCCAGGCAGCCGAGCGCTTCCTGGTGGCGTTGCAGGTTGGCCAGTACATTGGCCTTGTTCACCAGGGTATCGGCGTCCTCGGGATGCAAGGCCAGCGCACGGTCGTAGCTGGCCAGCGCGTCCTGGTTGCGCCCCAGTTCGGCCAGCGCGACGCCGCGGTTGGCCCAGGCATGTATGTGCGCGGCGTCCAGTTGCAGTGCAGCGTCGTAGCTGGCCAGCGCCTGCGCCGGCTGATTCAGCGCCTCCAGCGATCGGCCGATGTTGAAATGGGTGTCGGCCGAGCGCGGTTGCATGCGCAGCGCGGCGCGCAGGCACTCCAGTGCGCGCCGATGCTCGCCGAGCCGGCTGTGGGCCACGCCCAGTTCGTGCAGCGCCTCGAAGAATTCGCCTGCCCTGGCCATGGCCTCCTGAAAAGCGGGAATCGCTTCGCCCGCGCTGCCGGTCTGCAGCAGGATCCGGCCGAGGTAGAAGAACGCCTCGGGCGAGCACCCGGGCAGCGAGGTCGCCCTGCGCAGCATCTGCTCGCAGCCGGCGTCGTCGCCGCGGTTGCCTGCGATGTAGGCCAGGAGCTCCCAGGCTGGCGCGATGCCCGCGTCCTGCGCGAGCAGCTGCTTCAGGATCGCCTCGGCCATCTCGGGGCGCCCGCCGCGGAAGTATTGGCCTGCGAGCGCAAGCTGTTGCTGGGTCTTGGCGTGGAGGGCCATTACTTACAATCCTGGATGCAGGTCACTAAGTTTTGAACAAGAGGAAAGCATTCCAGATGGCGATCGATACGGGCATGGGCAACAGCACGGGTGATGGCGCGCAGATCGCCCAGCAATTCGTGCAATTCGCGCTGGATTCGGGGGTGCTGCGCTTCGGTCAGTTCAAGACCAAGGCCGGCCGCATGAGCCCCTATTTCTTCAATGCCGGCCTGTTCGACGATGGCGCCAAGATGGCACGGC
>JAFECZ010000141.1 GCA_018241905.1 Pseudomonadota bacterium | reverse complement strand
AATCGGTGAAGGCGGTGGTGGTGCTGCGGCCCGACTTCAAGGGCAAGGTGAGCGAGGAAGACATCATCGCCTGGTGCCGTGAGAACATGGCGGTCTACAAGATTCCGCGCGCCGTGCAGTTCGTCGACGCGCTGCCCAAGAGCGGCAGCGGCAAGGTGATGTGGCGCCTCTTGCAGGAAGCGGAAGACGGCGCCAGGTAGCGACGCGTTCGCGCGTGGCCAGGGCCGGCGCCGCTCACTGCTTGCGGGGCGGCTCCTTCAGGTTCGGCACGACCCGCGCGTAGCGCTGGAAGCTCCAGTACGCGCTGGCCCAGTCCATCAGCACCACGAGCCGGTTGCGAAAGCCGATGAGGAAGTACACGTGCGCGAACAGCCAGAACTGCCAGGCAATGCGTCCGCTCATGCGCAAGGGCCCGAAGGGCGTGGCCAGGTCCACCACCGCTGAATTGCGGCCGATGGTCGCGAGGTTGCCGTAGTCGCGATAGCGGAAGGGCTGCGTGGGCCGGCCGGCAATGCGCGCAAGGATGTTGGCCGCGGCCGTGCGGCCCATTTGCTTGGCGCCCGGTGACACGCCGGGCACGGGCGTGGGTTCCTTGCCCGGCACGTGACTCATGGCTGCGGCCAGGTCGCCCACCACGCTGATTTCGGGATGGCCCGCCAGGCTCAGGTCCGGCTCCACCTTGATGCGGCCCGCGCGGTCCACCGCTGCGCCGGTGGCTTCGCCCAGCAGACGGCCCAGCGGCGAGGCCGCTACGCCGGCCGCCCACACGATGCAACGGCTGTCGATGCGCTGGCTGCTGCCGTCGGCAACCTGGATCGACAGGCCGGCGGCGTCGATGGCGGTCACGCGCGAATCCAGGCGCACCTGCACCCCCAGCTTTTGCAATTGCACCAGCGCCTTCTGGCTCAGCACCTCGGGCATGGCCTGCAGCACGCGCGAGCCGCCTTCGATCAGCAGCACCTCGGCGCTGCCCGGGTCGATGCGGCGGAACTCGCCCGACAAGGTGTGCTGTGCAATCTCGGCCATGGTGCCGGCCATCTCCACGCCGGTGGGGCCGGCGCCGATCACCGCGAACGTGAGCAGTGCGCGGCGGCGCAGCGGATCGGTCTCGCGCTCGGCCGCCTCGAAGGACATCAGCATGCGGCGCCGGATGTCGAAGGCATCGGCCAGCGTCTTGAGGCCCGGCGCATTCTCTGCCCAGTCGTCGCGGCCGAAATAGCTGTGCGTGGCGCCGGCGGCCACGATGAGGTGGTCGTAGCCGATCTGCATGCCGTCTTTCAGCTGCACCTTGCGCGCTGCGGGATCCACGCCGCTGACTTCGCCCAGCAGCGTGGTCACGTTGGGATAGCGGCGAAACAGCACGCGCACCGGCGCCGCGATCGACGGCGCCGCCAGGCCCGCGGTGGCCACCTGGTAGAGCAGGGGCTGGAACAGGTGGTGGTTGGTCTTCTCGATGACGGTGATGTCCACGTCGGCGCGATGCAGTGCGCGCGTGGCTTCCAGGCCGCCGAAGCCGCAGCCGATGATCACGATGTGCGGCCTGGCCGTTGCTTCTTCCTTTTTCGAAGTGCTGGTGCTGCTCATGCGTTCCATGATACGCAGCGCGCCCTGCTGACAGAACGGTGTCAGGAGTCGCCCAGGTGGGGGCCTTGTCCTACCGGCGGTTTTCTTCGAAATCGGCTAGAAACGCGGTTTGGCCCCGCCAGAAAGAAGAACGGAGCAACCCATGACCATCTCCGGCACCCAACTGCAGGCGGCGAGCGGCGCGTTGCATCGGCGCTATCGCGACGTGCGCGCGCACAGCCTGCTGCTGGCAGCGCCGCTGTCTGCGGAAGACCAGTGCATCCAGTCCATGCCGGACGCCAGCCCCACCAAGTGGCACCTGGCGCACACCACCTGGTTCTTCGAGACGGTGCTGCTCATGCCGCACCTTGCGGACTACCGGCCCTTCGACAGGCGCTACCAGTACCTGTTCAACTCCTACTACGAAGCGTTGGGGCCGCGGCACCCGCGACCGCAGCGAGGCCTGCTCACGCGCCCCACGCTGGCAGAGGTGCACGCCTATCGCGAGCATGTGGATGCCGCCGTATGCGAGCTGCTGGAGCAAGGGCGGCAGCGCGCCGCCAACGCGGCCTGCTGGCGCGAGATCGAAGCCATCGTGGTGCTGGGCCTGAACCACGAGCAGCAGCACCAGGAGTTGCTGCTCACCGACATCCTGCATGCGTTCTCGTGCAACCCGCTGCTGCCGGCCTACGACCCGGCGCCGGCACCCGCGCTGCGGCTGGCCGCGCCGCCGTCGCCGCATGCGTGGATCGAGGTGCATGGCGGCGTGGTGCAGGTCGGGCACCAGGCGCAGGACGATCTATTTTCCTTCGACAACGAAACGCCTCGGCACAGTGCGCTGCTGCAGCCCTACCGCATGGCCAACCGCCTGGTGAACTGCGGCGAGTTCCTGCAGTTCGTGGAAGACGGCGGCTATCGCAACGCGCAGCTATGGCTGTCCGATGGCTGGGCCGCGGTGCAGGCGCAGGGCTGGCATGCGCCGGCCTACTGGCTTGCGCCCGACGACCCGCGCCTGGCGCACCAGGATGCAGGCAGCGCCAAGGGCTGGCAGGTGTTCGGCCTGCAGGGCGTGCGTGCGCTGGATCCGCTGGCGCCGGTGTCGCATCTGAGCTTCTACGAAGCCGCCGCGTTCGCCGAATGGGCGGGTGCGCGCCTGCCCACCGAATTCGAATGGGAAGCCGCCAGCGCCATGGCCGGCATGCGCGAGCTCACTGGCCATGTCTGGCAGTGGACCCGTTCGTCCTACGACCCCTATCCGGGCTTCCGGCCCTTGCCCGGCGTGGCGGCCGAGTACAACGGCAAGTTCATGGTGGGGCAGCTGGTGCTGCGCGGCGGCAGCGCCGCCACGCCGGCGGGCCACACCCGGCCCACCTATCGCAACTTCTTCCCGCCGGCAGCCCGCTGGCAGTTTTCCGGGCTGCGGCTCGCCAAGGAGCTATGACCATGCGCTTTTCTTCTTCTGCACCGATCGATGCTTTCGAGGCTGCCGCGCAGGACCTGAAGGAGCAAGAGGAAAGCAGCTTCGGCCGCGAACTGCTCGCGAGCCTCAAGGGCAAGCCGCGAAGCATCTCGCCCAAGTTCTTCTACGACGCCGCCGGCTCGCGCCTGTTCGACGCCATCTGCGAGCTGCCCGAGTACTACCCGACCCGCACCGAGCTGTCGATACTGGCCCGGCACGCCGGCGAGATCGCGCAGCAGATCGGGCCCGATGCGGAGATCGTCGAGTTCGGCGCCGGCTCGCTGCGCAAGGTGCGGCTGCTGCTCGATGCGCTCAAGACGCCGCGCCGCTTCGTGCCCATCGACATCTCCGGCGAGCACCTCGCGCACGCGGCCGACTCCCTGCGCGCCGACTATGCGGGACTGGACGTGCAGCCGCTGGTGGCGGACTACACCCGCGCCTTCTCGCTGCCTGCCAAGGCACAGGGCAGCGGCATGCGCGTGGGCTTCTTCCCGGGCTCCACGCTGGGCAACTTCAGCCCTGCCGAGGCGCTGTCCTTCCTGCAAAGCGCGGCCCGCGTGCTGCGCGGCGGCGGCCTGCTGCTGGGTGTGGACCTGGTGAAGGACCCGGCCCGCCTGCATGCGGCCTACAACGACGCCCAGGGCATCACCGCGCGCTTCAACCTGAACCTGCTGGCGCGTGCGAATGCGGAGCTGGGCGCGGACTTCGACCTGGGCGGATTCGCGCACACGGCCTTCTACAACGCCCCGATGCAGCGCATCGAGATGCACCTGGTGAGCCGCACCGCGCAGACCGTGAACCTGCTGGGCGAGCGCCTGCACTTTGCCGAGGCCGAGACCATCCACACCGAGAACTCGCACAAGTTCACCATCGAAGGCCTGCGCACCCTGGCCGCGCGCGCGGGCTTCGGCATCGGCCCGGTGTGGACCGACCCCGAGCGCCTGTTCAGCGTGCATTGGCTGCCTGCCGCACAATAGGCCGGTCGGCACTTCGCCCCAGTACCGGCGTGCGGGGCCGGCCTGGAGATTCTTCGCACATGAAAGCAACCTGGAACGGCGTGACCATCGCCGAGAGCGACGACACCGTGGTCGTCGAGGGCAACCACTACTTCCCGGCGTCGTCGCTCAACCGCGACTACGTCACCTTCAGCAACCACCGCACCACCTGCGCCTGGAAGGGCTCGGCCAACTACTACTCGCTGCTGGTCAATGGCGAGCTCAATGCCGACGCCGCCTGGTACTACGCCGACCCCAAGCCCGAAGCCGAGATGGTGCGCGACCGCGTGGCCTTCTGGAAGGGCGTGAAGGTCGAGGCCTGAACCCGGCCGGCCAATGAGCAAGGACTTCTCTCCTCCGGCCACCACGCCGGAGCACCTGGGCACGGCCCTGTCCGAAGACGGCTACGCCGTGCTGGCCCCGCAGGGCCTGGCCCAGTGGATGGACATGCCGATTTCCGAGCTGGACGGCCTGCGCCCCGACTGGGACGCGCTGCCCCCCGACGACTACCTGAAGGACGGCGGCCGCTACCGCACCCGCCGCCATGCCTGTTTCGTGGCCGAAGCCGGCGGCGAGCTGCGCCAGGTGCCGCACCGCGCGCACTGGCAGCCGGTGGAATACAACGCGCTACACGGCGGCATGCAGCGCTGGTTCGCGCCCATGCTCGAAGCCAGCGTGGCGCAGCCGGCCTGGCAGCAGCTGATGCGCAAGCTGGCCGAGGCGGCCAGTGCCTTGCGCGGCGCGCGGCCCTGGTACATCGAGGCGCACCAGTTCCGCATCGACACCGCCGGCGGCATCGGCCGGCCCACGCCCGAAGGCGCCCACCGCGACGGCGTCGACCTGGTGGCCGTGGCCCTGGTGGGGCGCCACAACGTCAAGGGCGGCGAAACGCGCGTGTTCGAAGCCGCAGGCCGCCGCGGCGAGCGCTTCACCATGACCGAGCCGTGGACGCTGCTGCTGCTGGACGACGAGCGCGTCATCCACGAGACCACGCCGATCCAGCCGCTGGCCGAGGGCGAATCGGGCTGGCGCGATACGCTGGTGGTTACCTGCCGGGCGGACGGGTTCCAGGGCGACTAGCTGCTTTCATCGGATCGGGCGGCCTTTCGTTATCAGGGTGAACCCCGGGCCGCCGGGTGAGTCCTACACCTGTGGGTCCACGGAGTCTGTACATTCGGGCCGTGGCCGCTCAACCGGCAAGGAATCATCAGAAGAAAGCGAGGTCCCATCATGTTCAACCACATCCTGGTTCCGATCGACGGCTCCGATGCCTCCATGTCGGCGGTCAGCAAGGCCAGCGGATTGGCGCTGGCCTTCGGCAGCCGCATCACGCTGATCCACGTGATCGACAACTACCCGTTCATCGGGGTGGGCGCCGACTACGCGCTGGGGCAGAACGAATACCTGGCCGCCGCCACTTCCAGCGCCAATGCCGCACTGGCCCGCGGCGTGGCCGCCCTGGCCGCCGAGGGCCTGCACAGCGACCAGCGCGTGATCGATGGCCACGTGGTGCACGAGGGCATCGTCGATACCGCCAACGCGCTGGGCTGCGACCTGATCGTGATGGGCTCGCACGGCCGCCACGGCATCGAGAAGCTGCTGCTGGGCAGCGTGACGCAGCGGGTGCTGCAGGACGCGCACATTCCGGTGCTGGTGGTGCGCAGTTAGCCCGCCAGCGACTACGTCTGTATGTACTCGCCCGCCGCGAGCGGGCGCACCGGCGGCAGCGTTTCACCCATCAGCTCGCGCAGGCTGGCCTCGATGCCGGCGGACATCGCGTCCAGCGCCAGGTCGTTGGCCGAGGTGCCGAACGGGTCTTCGATTTCCGCGCTCAGCGCCTCCAGCGCGAAGAAGGTGTAGGAGATGAACGCCACGATCACCGGGGTCATGGCGCCAATCGAATCCACCAGCCCAAAGGGCAGCAGCACGCAATACAGGTAGATGGTGCGGTGGATGATGACCGCGTAGGTGAAGGGAATGGGCGTGCCGTGGATTCGCTCGCAGCCGCCCAGCGCATCGGTCAGGCGGCCCAGCGGCACTTCCATGGCTTGCGCAAGCTGCGCAGACAGCTGGCCGGCCTGGCGGCGATCCCGCAGCCACTCGCCCACCATCAGCAGCAGCAGGGCCGGCTTGTAGCGCGCACTTGCCAGCCGGGCGCATTCGTCCCGCGGGAGAAGGCGCTGCAAGTCCGCCGCCGCGTCGGTGCCGCGCAACTGGTGGCGCAGCGCATGGACAAAGGCCGTGAGGCGCGCCGCGAGCATGCCGGCCTCGGCAGGCGCATCGCAAAGCGTCAGGGCCTGGCGCACCATGGCCCGCGATTCGTTGAGCAGCGTGCCCCAGTGCGTGCGCGCCTCCCAGTAGCGCGCATAGCTGGTGCTGTTGCGAAAGCCCAGGAAGATGGCCAGCGTCAGGCCGATGAGCGAGAAGGGCACGAAGTTCAGCGGGATCTTCCACGCGAACAAGTGTCCGTGCAGCAGCGCGACGACGACGGCAAAGGCCGTGGTGCCCAGCAGCTGCGGCGCAATCTCCGGCAGCACCGAGCCGCGCATGACAAATAGCATGCGCAGCCAGTTGGGTCTTGGGCGGACGATCATCGCGTGGGCTCCGGGGTCGTGTGTACCCTGGATTCTCGCTCGGCCCGTCGCGCAGGGGCCGCGGCGGCGGCTTACTTGGCGCCGGCCGCCTTGAGCTTGTTCACCATCACGGTGTAGCCGCGCGCGCTGGCCAGCTGCAGCGGCGTGCGGCCCTCGCGGTCGGCCAGCTGCAGGTTGGCTCCGGCGTCCACAAGCTGGGCGAGGGTGCGCTGGTGGCGCGGGCCGCCGTCGCCCAGCACGATGGATTCGATCAGCGCCGTCCAGTGCAGGTTGTTCACATGATCCAGCGGGGCCTTGGCCGCAATGAGCTGGCGCACGATCTCGTCGTGGCCCAGGTGAGCCGCGGCGATGAGCGCAGTGCCGTCGTAGCGGCTGGTGGTCTGGCCCGCACTGGCGCCCAGTTCCAGCAGCACGGCCAGGGTCTTGGTGTCGTCGGCCACCGAGGCGATGGTCACGGCGTCGTAGCGGTCGTTCTCGAACGCGTTGAGCGATGCGCCGGCCTGCGCCAGCAGGCGGATCGCTTCGCGCTGCCTGGCATAGGTGGCCACATGCAGCGGCGTGCGGCCGTAGGCGTCGCGCGACTCGAGGCTGGCGCCGCCCGGCAGCGCCAGAAGGCGCCGCAGTTCGGGCAGGTCGCCGCGCCATGCGGCGCGGTGCAGGCCCTGGTAGGCCTTGGCCTCGGAAGCCGAGGGCGGCACCTGGGCCGTGGCGGGCAGGGCCACGGCCCACAGCGCGGTTGCGCAGGCGAGGGCCGACGCGCCTCTGGAAAGTGACAGCAGATGCATGGAGTTATCCGGCCTTTGTTGCAGGGCGTTCTTTCGAACCGGCGACTATAGGAAGCATGGGCGGCGCGCGGCAGTCGTAGCGCTACGAGAGCGCATCCGTAGTGCTACGGATGGCAAATTCGCCAGGAAAGGCGGCGGGGCTCTGGAAGCTCAGGGGTTCGCCGCTCAAGGGGTGCACCAGCGCAAGCCGCGCCGCATGCAGCAGCAGCCGCGGCGCGCGCGCCTGCACTTCCTCGCTGCCATAGAGCGCATCGCCCAGGATGGGATGCCCGATGTGCGCCAGGTGCACGCGCAGCTGGTGGGTGCGGCCGGTGCGGGGTGCCAGCTCCAGGTGCGTGGCGTGCAGGCGGGGCAGGGGCGTGTTCACGCGCCAGCGGGTCAGGCTGGGCTTGCCGTTCACCGGGTCGACCCTCTGTAGCGGCCGGCGTGGCCAGTCGGCGGCAACGGGCGCGTCGATTTCGTGCCAGCCGCTGCCATCGGCTTCACCGTCGTGCGGCAGCACACCGTCGACCACTGCCTCGTAGCGCTTGTCGACCCGTTGCTCGGCAAATGCCTGGCTGAGCGCGCGCTGCATTTCCAGGCTGCGCGCCATCAGCACCAGCCCGCTGGTGGCCATGTCCAGCCGGTGAACCACCAGCGCATCGGGCCAGCGCTGCTGGGCGCGCGCGCTCAGGCAGTCCTGCTTGTCGGCGCCGCGGCCCGGCACGCACAGAAGGCCCGAGGGCTTGTCCAGCACCAGCAGGTCGGCGCTTTCATGAATCACTTGCAGCAGCATGAGGCAAGTGTGCCCTGGGTATGCGTCACTGTCGTGTGACACCGCAATGACAGCCGGATGGCCGCACGGGGCATTGGTGCAATTTCATTGTGCGGACGCCGTCCGTCACTAGGCTTGCATCCAACGCTCCAGAGAACCTGCGAAAAAAGCGATTCACTCATCTATGCAAGCTTCCATCCTCGTCCGCATTCTCGCCACCACCGCTGCCGCATGGTCCATCGCGCCGCGCGGCCGACGGCAACCCAAGCTGGCGGCCGGCGCAAGCAAGTAGGCGCTGTACCCAGACGCCGCAGGTGCGAATACAAGACCTGCCAACTCCGGCTTTGCTGTTACCCGACGGCTCTTCGTTTCAAAATCAAGGGCGCCGTCCACAAGTCCTGGAGGGACCACCCCATGAATGCCATCAAGCGCGCCCGGCTCTTCATCGAGCAAAGTCCGAACGAGCCCGCGGCCCTGGTGCTTTCGCAATTGGTGCTGGCGCTGGAAACCGAGCACAGCTTTGCCATCTCCGACATCTACCGGCTCGACCTCGAGCATTTCGAGCTCGCGCTCCAGATCCTCAAGGAGTGGCGGCTGGACCGCTACTTTGCCGGCAAGGCCAAGCTGTTCGACCTCTCGCTGCAGGTGACCGAACTGCAGCGCCAATGAAGTTGCGCGGCGATTCTTCCGCCAGGCATCGAATGCGCAGGTGGCCGTGATGTAGTTCACGCGCTGTCGCCGTGCTGTCGCCAAACCGTCATGTGCGGTGGACAGCATTGCGCGCCATGAAACTTTCGACTTCAGCCATGGGCCGGCGCCAGTTGCTGCGCGGCCTGGCCGGTGCACTGGGCACCACCGCGCTTTCCTCCATCGCCCGTCCCGCCTTGGCCCAGCCGCGTGCGACTGCCGATGCAGGCACCTCGCATGTGACGCAACTGCTGGACATGTCGCCCGACCAGCAGCAACTCTCGCGCGACTACGCCACCGGCATTCGCCTGGCCTTTGCCGAGTTGAAGAAGGCCGGCCTGCCGGCGCCGCAGCTCTCCACCGTGGAGACCGACGGCAGCGCGGCGGCCGCGCGCAGTGCGCTGCAATCCATCCAGGGCGACGCCACGCAGGTGGCGGTGCTCGGCACCGCGGGCGAGAGCCTGGCGCTGGCCAGCCTGGCCGAGTCGGCGCAGATGAAACTGGACATCGCCCACGTCGCGCCCTGGCTGGCCGATCCGCAGATGGACGACAACCCGCGCCTGTTTGCGCTGTTCGCATCGCGCGAGGAACAGATCCGCTACGTGCTCAAGACGCTGTCGGTGGTGGGCGTGCACGAGCTGGGCCTGGTCTACCCCAGCCCGCAGCATGCGCAAGCCATGCAGGCGGGCATGACGGCCATTGCCGCACGCCTGCAGCTCAAGACGCGCAACCTGGTGGTGCCCAAGGGCACGAACATCTCAGCCTTTGCCTCGCAGCTGCCGGCCAGTGCGCCGATGTTCCTCATGTTCATGGGCGGCGCCATCGAGCTGGCGCTGTTCACGCAAGGGCTGGGCCAGCGCGGCACGCAGCGCTACCTGATGTGCCTGTCGGACGTGGACACCAACACCTTCATGCAGCTCAACCCGGGCAAGACGGTGCCCGTGATCTTCACCGACGTGGTGCCCAACCCGCACACCAGCAAGCTGCCGGTGGTGCGCAACTACCGCGCTGCGCTGGCGCGCCTGTACGACGAGGCGCCCACGCCGGTGAGCCTGGCCGGCTACCTGGCCGGGCGCTATGCGGCCGCCGTGCTGGCAGGCGCCGGCCCCGGCGCATCGCGTGCCAAGGTGCTGTCCGAATTCCAGCGCCGCCGCCCGCTCGAGCTCGACGGCTGGCAGCTGGCCTTCGACACGCATGGCCGCGCAAGCAGCTTCGTCAGCCAGACCATGCTGAATACACGCGGTAACTTTGTAGGCTGACAAGGCCTGCGCGAATTCACCGCGCTGTCACGGCGCATCCATAGCCTCCCGGACTTCGGCGCGCGCGCCCAGGACTCCAACCCTGGGCGTGCGCCGTTTACCGCCGGCCCACGGCACTTCGAGGAGTACTCACGATGCGATCCGCTGCTGACAGCAGTCCCTTCTTCCTTTCCTGTTCTTTGCAGTCCCGCCTGCTGCGCGCATTTGCCGCGCTGGCAGTGACGGCAAGCCTGGCCGCGTGCGGCGGCGGCGATGGCGGCAGCGGTGCCGGCACCGCCGTCGGCGCAAGCGCCAAGCCCGATGCGACCGCCACGACCACCCCCGACGCCAACAGCACGTCCAGCAAGAAGGACGACGAAGTGCGCTACGCGCCCTGAGCTGGCCGGAAAGAGGAGAAGAACCCATGACCAACCGACGCAAATTCCTTCAGAACACCGGCATGGCCGCTGCCGCGCTGGCCGCGTTCCCGCCCAGCATCCAGCGTGCGCTGGCCATTCCCGCGCACAACAAGACCGGCACCATCCGCGACGTGGAGCACATCGTCATCCTGATGCAGGAAAACCGCTCCTTCGACCACTACTTCGGCACGCTGCGCGGCGTGCGCGGCTTCGGCGACCGCTTCACCATTCCGCTGCCGGGCGCGCGCAACGTGTGGCAGCAGAACGACGCCACCGGCAAGAGCGTGCTGCCCTATCACCTGGACCAGAGCACCGGCAATGCACAGCGCTTCTCGGGCACGCCGCACTCCTGGTCCGACGGGCAGGCCGCATGGGACGGCGGGCGCATCGAGCAATGGGTGCGCTACAAGACGCCGGCCTCGATGGGCTACTTCAAGCAGGCCGAGCTGCCCTTCCAGTGGGCGCTGGCCAATGCCTTCACGCTGTGCGACGCCTACCACTGCGCGATGCACACCGGCACCAACTCCAACCGCATGTTCCTGTGGACCGGCTGCAACGGCCCCAAGGGCGGCGGCGTGGCCACCGTGAACAACGAGTGGGACGACATCGGACCCT